>DBNX01000001.1:9592-47135 GCA_002299465.1 Patescibacteria group bacterium UBA661 | reverse complement strand
CACTACAAAAACAAAAGCCGGTTAACTTTTAACTTCAAAATACTAAGTTAAGTATTGTATTTGTCGCTGTTTCAATTTTTTCATAATTATCAAAAATAAATAACACTCCGTTGGGAGTCAATTTAATAGAAAACTCCAGCTTGCTTTCACTACTGTCCAGTTAGTTTGCTTTACAAAACAAACAAATGCCCCTAACATGAAAAATGGCGTTTCTAAATCTTTCTTTAAACTAGGAGATAGAAATGAGACAGATCTTTGGTGATGCTTCTCTGGCAAACAAAATTGGCGAACGACTGCGTTGTATCAAGGGACCGGACATTTCTTATTGGACTACTCGTACCCCTAAAAGCACCAAGTTCTCAATACCTGAAGTCGGAAAAATCTATCACCTTCATTCCCACGTAAAAACCAGCTACGATTTTACTGGGCCTTACCAGCGAGGCATCACTGTCTCCATAAAAACACCGAGCGGGCTGCTGGTTCCGCTCGAAAACAAAATCATTATCCATAACGGATACTTACTGGGTGAGCCATTTTTTGCTTACGATTGCTTTATGGTCTTGTCCAGCCAACCGTAAAAGATTTTTCACTCACCCGTAATCTCACACCCCACAAGCGTGGGGTTGTTTATTACTCTAGCTTTTATTAAGTCTCGCCTTCTTAAACTGCGAGCCGCGAAAATATTGGTTGTAGTAACGCGCGTAAAACTTTTTTGTTGCTAGTGGCAATTTATCAAAAAGCCGACAGCGCTGCGAACAGTATCCGTCATATTTACTCACACACGCCTCGCAACCCAAAAAGAGAATGTGACAGACCTGATTCTGACAGTGGTGATGTACGTCACTTTTATTTTTTTGACAAAGATGACAGTGTGAAATTACCTCATCACCAATTCGCTCACCCAATCTCTCATCGAACACAAAGTTTTTTCCGCGAAAGCGATTAGGCAAACCCTGACGTTCCACTTGATGTTTATAATCAATCACCCCGCCCTTGAGGTGTTTTACATTTTTGTATCCCTGATGTTTAAGCCAAGCGCTCGCCTTCTCACAACGAATACCGCCAGTACAGTACAGTGCAATTTTTTTATCTTTGTGTGCGGCTAAAAGTTTAGGGACTAACTGCAGCTCTTCCCGAAAAGTGTCCACGTCTGGTCTGATGGCTTTTTCAAAATGACCAATTTCACTTTCGTAGGCATTACGCATATCAATCACGACGGCGTTTGGATCGTCTATATACTCATTCATTTCTTTGGCATTAAGATATTCGCCCGTAGCACTGGGGTCAAAAGTGGTGTCATCTAGACCGTCCGCCACAATTTTTGGTCTAACTTTGATGGTTAATTTATAAAACGAAGGAGCCGAACCCTCCTCAACGGCGATTTTATAGGGCACACCCTTTAGTTCCGTTTGGGCTTGTACCCAATTATCAAATTCTTCCCAATTCTCAGTCGGAACATTCATTTGCGCGTTAATACCCTCACCGGCTACATAAATGCGACCCAAACAACCCAAGCGACTCCAACAAGAGAGTAAACGCAGACGAAATGCAGCCGGATCAGGAATCTTTACATAACGATAAAACGAGACCGTCGTTCGTGGTCGCGAATCAGCCAAAACGCGTCGTCGCTTTTCTTCTCGCGAAATATTTTCAGTATTTTTGTTTTCAATACTTCTGGTTACAGTTGACATATTGTTAGTTGGGCAAATGTTATCAGACCCCTCGCTCACTCGCAACCTAACGCAACTGCTATCGCCTAACGCTCTTTCTGTGCGGGCGGGACAGACCAAAACTTCACGCGCGCTGACCTTGACTATAACGTTGAAATATGGTATCATATAAACGGGTTCTCTTAGCTCTGTCCTTACAAACTGACAGTCCTGTTTTTTGACATCAAACTAACCGAAGGAGATTGCGATGACGCTAAGTAAGATTGTGTCCACTCTGAATTTCCTGAGTTGGGTACGTACGTTTCATCACTAAGGAGAAACATCATGGTGCTAGAAACTTTTTTTGTTCTTATCTTGGTGCTGATAATACCAGCTCTGATGCTTGCCATCATCTTGCTGCTGGCAAGCCTCGACATTTATTTCACGAAGATTCCACAAGGAGCAACAATCTTCATAACCGCCGGCGAGAAACTCAAGGTAATCTTGCCAAACGCTGGTAAGTTTATGATGTCCAACGAAGAAGATCTAGACGGTCGTCATTGGCTTATCCCAGCCGAAGATGACGAGGACAAACATGGCAATGTGATTGAGGGAAGCGGTGAAAAAAAGAGAGATCAAGCATTCTTCCGTAACTGCCTCCCCGGAACCAGATGGTTCCACAAACTACTGTGGGAAAGAACCGGGGTCAGGTGGATTAGTATTCTCCACCCACATACTCATAGGCACACCTTCGACATCAGAAGCAGAAAACGGCTTCTGGAAAGTGCCGGGACAGCAGAAAATATGTCCCTCAAGAAGCGTGTCGTAGATTCGACAAAGGACGACGGGAATACCAAGGAAAGTACCATTGTTGACTCTCTCCTCTTCCTAGTACCGCGGCCGATGTATCTGGAGGGGGTGGTTTTGGCGGGAGATAACTCAAAAATCAACCTCCTGTTACTACCGCAATTCCGACAGATAATCCCCGCCTTGCCGGTTTATTATCTCCGCGGCGACTTCTTTACATTACTCGAAGGAGCGATCGAAGCGGGAGTTTCTGACTTCTTTTCCACTTACCGGGTGAAGGAAAATGAAAACGACCCCAACGACAAGGGCAAGCCACTGACTTATGATAGTTGGCTTAAGCTCCAGAAAGCAGGAGAAGGATCTCCTCTGGAGCGGCACCTCTATCAGTTCAACGCAAACAAGACTTACTATGAAGAACTGAATGAGGCAGGAAAGAAGAGCCTTGTCAAATATCTTGATAGAATACCTCACGGGGAATTGGTCAAAACTTACGGTGACAAGGTTGAGAAATCCATTCCAAGCGGGATGATTCGGAGGTTTGGTTTCTACTTGAGTAGTTTCAGGATTGTCGCATGGGAACCACACGACGACACCAAGAAGTTGGCCGAAGCTATCTTGACCATGGAAACGGAGCGGCACACGGCCGAAGGAGTGAGACAAAAAGCGGCAGGCGAACGTGATGCCATCTTCAAGGTGGCAGAGGGTGAAGCAAACCGCTCTGAACAACTCGTGACAGCACTCATAAAAAAGGGTGTCACGCCAGATGTGGCTGCCAGGGTTGTGGAAACACAATTTCGAATGGAGCAGATTCATAACTCTGGTCTTGGCGTCTATGTCGAAGGTGGGGCATCTACTCCTACTTCGGTGATGGTTCCTGCTCCTCCAACGAAATCTCAAACCTAAGGAGACAACGCCATGAGTATTTTACTAACGATGTTACTTATCGTGGCTGGAGTCTTGCTCGCGTTCTTGATGCTTCTTGTCCTAATAAGAAACAAAAAAAACGGACAGAAATTACCTAGGTACTTATGGGCTATTCCGGCCGTGCCGCTTCTAGGATTTGTCGTCTGGTTTAGCATCGCTACTATATGGAGACTCTTCACCGGAAGCCAACCCGCCGCTGACGCAGCCCCGCCGGCCACCGGCGTCCCCGCCCCCCAAGAAGAACCAGGGGCGGGAATCTGGGAATGGTTATCTGGCTTTGACTGGAACGCCGTCACCCCTGGGAAGGCATTGGCGGAGTATGTTGGTCCAGAGTGGGTGAACTGGATTATGTGGCCGTTGGCCCTGATGTTCCTGTTAATTCTCCTACAAATCGTAGTGGGGATAATCAGGTCCATCACCGGCCGGCCGGCTACAACGGGTGCTGGCGGCATCACCCTCGGCGGGGTCTTTGGTTGGTTGGCGTTTGGCACCATCGTGATTGGGGTAGCGGCAGTAATTAGCTACTTCTTCAGCGGTGATACGGTACTTAGCAACCAATTGTTTCGGCTACCGATCGTACACGTTGGACAGGTCAAAGTGTCTAACGCTCTACCGATAGCTGGAATCTACCAGCTCAACGAGCCTAGGCGCCGTCCTGGTGAATACCACGTCGGGTGTGTTCGTATCATCGAGCCCGCCTGGGTGGCAAATCACCCAGAAACGCCAAAATGGCATGTCTTCAACACCACCATGCAGGACTCGACGGTCAACAACCTTCGCCTGACGAAGGAGATGGCCGCGTTGCTCACGAGAAACGGTGTTAGTCATGTCCGATTCGAGCTCACTCGGGTCATCACGACCTATGATGAGACCATTCGGAACCTGCCTTGCCCGCACCTGAAATGGAATGTGCGGTAGATCTTTTCGGTGGTGGGCGCGCTAGCGCGCCCACCACTAACCCGAGCCCGAACGCTTCGCGTTCGGGCTCTTTTTTATTTTCACCAAAACCTCCACCATCCATTCGGCTTTCTCCCCCACCCACGATAGAGTGCTGTGGTGTGGTAAAAAGGTAGGTACAAAAACCAGCCGCAACAGCTTCGCTGTTGCGGCTGGTTTTACCCACCCTCTTCCGCTTTAACAACAGAAGATATCCGAGCTAAAAGTAAACCTGACTTACGGGCATCCTGGTCCGGTCGGGTCAACTGCGCAGTCAAGCTCATCATCAAGACCAAAAGTCCCTGCCGCCAGACTCAAAATAGCATAAGCTGACGCCATAATGAAAAGCCCCAACAAACTGTACATAATGTGCTTTTTTCCTTCAGACTGAGCTTGTTCCGAGCCGGCACTTAATATATACACCGCCGCGCCGTAAACAAAGTACAAAAAAGCAATTCCCGAAAGGAGAAAAATCAGTGGAAAAAAAATCTCTTCGTTTAAGAGGGCGACAAATTTTGCGGCTTCTGATACGGCGGCATCTCTGGGACTCATAACTGCAATTATATCACACGCCTGTGCTATTTTTCCCATTACACACAAAAACCCCGAACGGGGTTTTTGTGTGTAAGTAATTTAGACCTATTTTTAAGGTACAAATATTGTTGGCCTGTCTTGTAGAGCTTCTCCACCTATACCAAGAGTTCCAACCAAGAGATTTACTACGCCCCAGAAGACAATGATAATTACAAAGCCCAGAGTTGCGTAAATCATCAAGCTCTTACCTTTCTCCTTTGCCTCATCATTAGAGCCACCAAAGATGAAGAACTGAAACATTCCCCAGACAAAAACTAGGAAACCGATACCGATAATGAAAGGAATAAGAACAGTGTTAGTGAATGTAAGGATATTAAGCAGAAGCGTTTCGAATGGACCTCCGCCTCCGGCTGGTACAGCAAGTTGAGCTGCTACTACAACCGGAAATGCGTACATCGCAATCGAACCAGCAAAAAATGTTAAACGTCTCATACTACAAAAATAAAATGATTAAAGCTATTGATAATTAATCTACCAACAATAATTATACATCACTAAGCAATTTTTTGGTACCAAGAAAAGAAAACTGTGCATAAACTTTGACTGCTTAAAAATTAGAAAAAAGTATTTTGGATGAGCAAGATAATACCCCACACCATAAGCACAATCACCAAAACAATCACAGCCGTAAGGGCGGTCTGCTTACCTTCGGTCCGCTTACCTTCATCGGCAGCATTGATAACCCAGGCATCAAAAATCTTCCAGATAAAAACCACAAACACCACCGCAATAATCGCCCCTACTGCCAGGTTAATTAGGTCGCCAAAAACACCGACTAATTCTCGAAAGGTTGTTGGGGTTGTCATAAATTTTTGTTTACTAGTTTATAAAAGCGCCAACCAAGTTACCTATGATAGTCATCATAGCAAAAGCACCGAGTACAATCACCCCACCGATAACGGCGTAGAGTAGGGCGCGGGTGGCTTGTTGTACTTGTTCGGCGTTGCCTCTGGCTGTCACGTACAAAAAGCCAGCATAAATTACAAAGAAAATAATAACCGGCGTAGCTAGTACTATCACCACCTCCAGTATGGCTTCAAAAAGATCCGTTAGGTCTGTGAAAGCTAGCGGGTTCTCGAGTTTCACATTCATTATTTGTGGCGGAACCGCCAACAACAAGCCCGGGTTTGCGAAAATAGTGATGACTAGAGCGTAAATTAGTGATAGCTTTTTCATATTTTAAATTAAGGTTACCGATAAACTTGCTCCAGGCGGATTATTGTATCGCGGACTGCGGATGGAATGGTGGTACGATTAGCGCGGATATCATCGAGCATTTGTGTGAATAATTCGTCTGTCCTGGCTCTGTCTGGATTAAGCCACCCGCGTGCGGACGGAACGGCTTCGTAAATAATCCGACCGTACATATCATTACTACCCGCCGCCAGTAAACTGCGGTGAACTGGTGCCAGATTGTTAGCTTCAACAATAAGCTTGGCGTTGGCTGCGCTAGATAGGTCTTGTCGTACTAAATAAGCGCCTTGCTTGTTTCTGGCCAAACGCGGGACTGCTAGACCATAAAAAACACCGTAAGTACGACTTAGGGTGGCAGTTTGCCCTTGGGGGACTTGGGCGATATCGAAATTAAGATTGGGGTTACGCCCCTCTAACTCCCTGGCCTCACTTCCAAAACCAAAATAAAAAGCCAATCTCTCTGCCAAAAATTGCTCACGATCGAGTGGTTGTGAGCGATCCCATGAATATAAAGTGTTGGCCACCGTGTTAAAGTTAGTGTAAAAAGTAATGGCTGTTGTTAGCGGCCGACCAGCGACCCCACTATCCTGCCCTTCATCAAGTTTAACTTGGTAAAAATTACCAGTCTCGGTCACTAAAGCACTACCCCCCTGAATGGCTAAAAGTGAAATAATGGCAAAAGCATTTCTCACATTAGAATACTCCCCCAAAGCAACGGCCGATTGAGTAAGGGTTCGGTTTGGTGTCCGTTTGGTAAGGGCTGGTACCTTATTAGCTACTAAGTCTTCCCAAGTCGTTGGTGCACTAATGAAATTTTCTTGAGCAAGTAAATTACGATTCCAGTACAGCATCAATGGGTCCACAGCTATCGGATAAGCGGTAATTCCATCGCTTAGAGCAAAAATCTCGGCTCCATCCACATAGATATTACGAAAATCCCGCTTGGGAAAATTCTCGTAAGGCAAAACCTCCAGGCGAGTGCGGTGTTTAACTATGGACTCGTGCGGAATCAGTATCAAATCTGGTGCCGACCCATCAGCCAGGGCGTTTATAAAAACCGTATCAAAACTTTCTGGCGAAATATAACGATAGGTTACTTTTTTATATGCTTCCTGCGTTACGGCTAGTCCTCTTAAAACCTCATTAATACTATCAGCCGGCAAGGTGCCCCAGACAGAAACCGGCCCGCCAAGCGCTACTTGTCCAATTTCTGGCTCTGGCTGGTACATACGAAGTAAAATCAAAGACAGTACCATCATCAGACCAAAAACCACCACCAACGTTAATTCAAAAGGTCGGAGTTTCATATTTTACGAACAGTAAAACCGTAGTGATGTTCGCCGGTTGGAAAATCCCGCTCGAAGGCGAAGCGTCTGGCTTCACAAAGCGTAATAGCCGCTTCTTTGGTAACAACGTCTTTGGGCTGAGGTCCAATCCCACCAAAAGACTCTGACCAGTCGATAATATGCAGTACACCGCCTGGTCTAATGACTCGATTGATTTCAGTTAAGGCAACTTCTTTAAGCTGTAGTTGAAATAAGACATTTACTAAAATTGCGGCATCTAAAGTAGCATCCCTCAATTTAATACCCCCCACCTCTTCCAAATCACACCACAGTGTCGTAACATTGTCAAGTCCTTGCAAACGAGCTACATCACCTAATTTTTCCGCTAGGTTTTTCTGGATTTCACACGCATAAACCGTTCCACTTGGCCCCACCGCTGTCGCTAGTAGCTTCAAGAAAAATCCAGCCCCCGCCCCGAGATCAGCTACTTTATCGCCTTCTTTTAGATGAAACTGTGTCACGACAACACTTGGTATCACAAACTGTCCGGGTAATGCGAAATTCATACCCATACATTATACACAAAGACCGCCTCTAGGCGGTCTTTGTGTTGTGTAATTCTATTCCCAGCTGAAAAACCCTCTTAGTCCACTACACAAACACTACGCTAGCGATAGCATCTCCCTCCCGCATTTTCATCACGCGTACACCCTGCGTATCCCGACCGAGTACTGGCACATCTTTGAGGGGCAACTTAATGACCTGACCCTTCTGACTCATAATGACAAGCTCGCCCTCCACACGCTCCTCTTTTTTAAGAACAATACCACACACTACTGGCCCCGTCTTTTCAGTAACCTTAACCGTCTTAACACCCGAACCACCTCGCTTCTGAACTTTATATTCGTCGGTCAAAGTAGTCTTACCGTAGCCGTGTTCAGTCACAATGAGTATCTCGGAATCCTTCTCATTCTTGGCAATCACATCTGCGGAAACCACCTCATCACCTTTACCAAACTTCATTGCCGTTACACCCGCCGCCGTCCGCCCCATTTCTCTGACATCACTTTCCTTAAAGCGAATTGACTGCCCTTTTAGGGTAACCAAAGAAATATCATCACCTTTACCAACAAACCGAGCCGCTATGAGTGAATCCTCTGCCCTAAGAGTAATTGCTATCAAACCACTTCGCCGCACATCCTTAAAGGCACTGGCGTCTGATTTTTTGGCTACACCGTTTTTGGTAATCATCAGCAAACTCCACTCTCCTGCCCACTCTTCTTTACGCACTGCCAAGACCGAAGTGACTCGCTCCTCTTGCCCGAGCGGTAAAAAGTTCATTATCGACTTACCCTTAGTCGCCCGCCGACCTTCAGGAATATCGTACATTTTGCTTTGGTAAACCTTGCCTTTATCAGTAAAGAACAGTAGGTCGCTGTGTGTAGAGGTGGTGAGGAGAGTTGTCACGACATCTTCCTCCTTGGTATTGAGATCAATGACACCCACTCCCCCTCGTTTTTGAGTGCGGTACTCGCTCGGGTTAGTGCGTTTTACATAACCACCCTGCGTAAGCACTAACACACTTTCCTCGTCCGGCACCAAATCCTCTTGCGAAAGTTGTTTTACACCACCTTTCACAATCTTAGTACGCCGATCATCGCCGTATTTTTCTGCTACCGCCAACAGTTCGTCTTTCACGATTTTCATCATTTTGGCTTTGCTCTTGAGAATGGTTTCGAGCTGTTGAATGATTTTTTGTACTTCGAGCAATTCGTCTTCAATCTTCTTGCGCTCTAATCCTGCCAATTTTTGCAAACGCATATCCAAAATTGCCTGCGCCTGCACTACGGAAAACTTAAATTCCTTAATCAACGCCGCTTGTGCCGTTGGCACATCTTTGGCGGCTCTAATTAGCTTAATTATTTTATCGATGTGATCGAGTGCTTTCTTGAGACCTAAGAGAATGTGCTCACGGTCTTTGGCTTTATTTAAATCGTATTCGGTGCGGCGACGGACCACTTCACTGCGGTGCTTAATGTATTCTTGGAGAATCGCCTTAAGCGACAGTGTCTGAGGAACACCATCCACCAAAGCCACCATATTGTAGTGAAAAGTATCTTCCAACGGAGTATGTTTGTAGAGTTTATTGAGTACGGATTGGGGTTGTGCGCCGGTCTTTAGCTCAATGACAATCCGAATGTCTGAAGTGGATTCATCACGCATATCACGAATGCCTTCAATTTTTTTATCGCGCACCAAATCGGCAATTTTCACCTGTAGCTCGGCCTTATTAACACGATATGGAATAGAGGTGATGATAATAGAAAAATTACCACGCTTATCTTCCACAATTTCCGCTTCGCCCCGCACCACCACCCCACCCTTACCGTTGGCATAGGCGTGGGCGATGTCTTTTTGGTTAAAGGCAATGGCTCCCGTTGGGAAATCTGGTCCTTTTACAAATTTAAGTAAATCTTCTGTCGTCGCTTCCGAATTATCAATCAAATGAGCAATCGCGTCCGCTAATTCCCGCAAGTTATGGGGTGGGATGTTTGTCGCCATTCCCACCGCAATACCGAGTGAACCCATCAATAACAAGTTGGGGGCGGCGGCTGGTAAAACTACTGGTTCTTTCTTGCTGCCGTCAAAATTTGGTCGCCAATCGACCGTGTCCTTTTCGAGATCACGCAACATCTCTTCCGCCACGCGCGACATTTTGGCTTCCGTATAACGATAAGCCGCTGCCGAATCGCCATCGATAGAACCGAAGTTACCCTGACCAATGATTAAGGGGTACCGGGTTGAAAAATCTTGCGCCAGCTTGACCATCGCTTCGTAAACTGAGGCGTCACCATGCGGGTGAAAACTACCAAGCACATCTCCCACAACAGTCGCTGATTTTTTAAATTTGGCACTAGCGGTAAGTCCATTTAGACGCATTGAATACAAAATCCGCCGGTGCACTGGCTTTAGACCATCGCGAACATCTGGTAAAGCTCGGGCAGTGATTACCGACATTGCGTAGTTGAGGTAAGACACCTCCATCTCACTGGTGATATTTTGCGGGACAATGCCACGCGGCTGTGGTGTTGGTGCATCGGTCACGATTGTCTTTTTCGGCATAGCATTAGATTAACTTTACAACCCAATAAATAAACGACTTTTGCTAGTATTGTAGCATAATACTAGTAAAATTACTTAGGGTGTAGTTGTGGTCGTGGCCACTTGGTTGTTGTTTGTAATTATAATTTGTACTGGTCTGGCTGACGGTCTGTTCGTTTCGTTTTCGGTTAAGTTTGTCCCTGCTGGTGGTGTTTCATTGGTGGTGGGTTGATTGGGAGCTGTACCAAGTGGCATAGATTCGGGTGTAGCTGTAGCCACCTCACTCAACCGTGCTTGCACTTGGTTAAGATTATCTGCTGTCAGCACAAAATCCGGAGCTGGCACCGCCACAGCGCTAGTAGTAGAGACTGGGGCTGATGTGGTACCTTGCTCTGCATCCAATTCGCTAAGCACCTGATCCCAAGCCTCTCTAGCTAAAGCTGCTTGGTTATTAGCACTATCGACTACTTGATTAAAAAATGTTGAATTGATAGTATCTGCACCCTCAACTGAGATTGGGGTCGGGGTTAAGGTTGGTGTCTGATTAAAAAACCAAATTAAGGCCACAAAACCCGTAAACAAACTAGAGATAGCAAAAGCGTACTGCGACCTAATGAACTTTGGTTGCGATCGCAAGTAGACAAGAATCCGACGAATCATAAATAATCAAATTACTAGAAACTAAGCACCCTCACCTCTCCTTCCATTTCCAAAATTTCTTTCTTTTTGAAAGTGAGTTTCTCTACTGGCTTAATTCCCTCCACCCCAATCTCTTTTAGAAATGCCTTGAGGGCATTGTCATCATAGTGCATGGGAAGTATGAGTTTAGCCTCTAGTTTAACTGCCAATTTTGAAGCCGCGGGCACATCGAGCATATCTCCGCCACCGATGGGAACAAACAAAATATCTACCTCGCCAAACTCTCCTAAGATTTTTGGGTCAATCTCTGGCGTGCCAAGCGCCCCCAAGAAAATCATATTGATGTCCTCCAAACGCACTTGGTAAATAGTATTAAACTTGTCCTTATCAGCATAAATTGTCTTGACACCATAGCCACGAGCAGTCACATTACCAAATTCATACTCCCCCGGACCAGCCACGACAAAAGGTTCTTTAGCGCCGTGATTAACTTGGTCTACTCCATTAAAATCTGGATGATTAAGTGACACAAAAGCGATGTCAGCACCGAATTTAGTGGTAGCTGCTTTAGCGGTTTTAGAAATTGGATTAAAGGCAATAACCGTATCGCCGAAAGCTACCTTAAAGAATTGATTGCCGTGATATGTGATGACCATAATGCTGTTAGTATACGCTACCTTTCCAATAATCGAAACTAGTATTACCCATTGCCTTAAAAATTGTAGACAGAACATTAATTTATGCTATATTGTTCGGACCGTTTTCGGTATTTAATAGTTTCCTAACGACACTCGTTAACCCTGTGCTGATGTTTGCGGCCGTGAGAAAAGGCAGCCCAGACGCGCGTCGTCGGAAGTAGTATTCAGTAAAAAACTCTATGTCTATAGCAGACACCACCCTGCCTGAGTCACAAAGTGACGTTATGGCTAATTTTATCAATAAAACACCAACCGCACCGCGCGAAGGGCAAATTGTCGAGGGTGTAGTTTCGGCCCTCGGGCGCGCGCGAGTTTATGTCGATATTCCACCTTTTGGATCTGGTTTAATTTATGGTCGTGAGTATATGAACGCTCGCGACGTTCTCCGCAAGGTATCGGTTGGCGACACCATCGCTGCCAAAGTAGTAATGCCAGAAAATGAAGATGGCTACATCGAACTCTCTCTTAAAGAGGCGCGTCAAGCTCTGATTTGGGCAGACGCGGAAGAAGCTGTAAAGCGCGGAACTATTCTCAGTCTACCTGTCAAAGAAGCCAACAAGGGCGGTCTTATTATTGAATGGCAGGGAATTCAAGGTTTTTTACCAGCTTCTCAATTATCAGCTGATAATTATCCACGCGTCGCGGATGGCGATAAAGATAAAATCCTTTCCGCCCTTAACGCCTTGGTCAATAAACACCTATCAGTTGTCATAATCACGGCTGACCAAAAAGAACATAAGTTAATCTTCTCTGAGAAAGGTTTGGAGGAAAAACAAGAAAAAGAACAGAAGGTCGGTAAATATGAAGTGGGCGATGTCTTGACCGGCGAAGTCACGGGGGCTGTCGATTTTGGTATCTTCGTTAAAGTCGAACAAGGACTGGAAGGACTTGTTCATATCTCGGAACTTGATTGGGGTCTAGTTGAAGACACCCGCGCCCTCTACAAAGTCGGCGATGCTGTAAAGGTAAAAGTGATTGAAGTCAAAGATGACAAAATTTCACTGTCAATTAAACAACTCAAAGAAAACCCCTGGGTTGAAGCGGCTAGAAAATACAAGAAAGATCAAATCGTAGACGCTGTCATCATCAAGTACAACCGACACGGGGCTCTCGCCTCTATCGAAGAAGGGGTAGCTGGTCTGGTACATATATCGGAGTTTGAAAAAGAAGAAAACTTAAAGACCACTCTTTCTCTTGGCAATGTTTACAAATTCAAAATTACTTTATTTGAACCAGGTGAGCAGCGTATGACCCTCTCTTACAAAGCCGCCAACACTGAAGTCAAAGCTTAAATAAGCTTAAACTAAAAATCCGTCACTACTGTGACGGATTTTTAGTTTAGTTGAGAGCATTATAGCGATTCATAGCCGTCACAACACCCTGAACGATAATGCTTCTTATCGCCTCACAGACAACTGGCTTAATCTCGTCTAAGCTACTCTGCTCTCGCCTCGAAAAACGACCCAACACATATTTTGGCAATTCTTCTCCCGAAATTACTTTCAACCGACCGGTAAGCCATGACACGGGGGCGATGCCAATTCTAATTCTAATAAAATCTTGGTGACCAACCCTAGTCACAATCGAATGTACACCGTTATGTCCGCCCGCCCCCTTGCCTTGGGAAATTTTGAAGGTACCAAGCGGAAGAGCGATTTCATCATGAATTATTAACAACCGCCTCTGGTCTTCTTTGGGTACAAATTTTGCTACCGCATTACCAGAATGATTCATAAAAGTATCCGGATAAAGTAGCTTTACTTTGGTGTCACCAATAACTCCTTCAGTAAATCTTCCTAAGTGATGCAGGTTTAAACGAGGTGGCGGAAAATGAAAGCGTGAACACAACTCATCGGCAATCAACCACCCGGCATTGTGTCTGGTGTCACGATATTCATCGCCCGGATTACCAAGCGCAACGATGTAGTACATACCAAATATTGTACATCAATTACTCTAGTTATTCATCGTTATTGCGTCTGATTTGTTTTTCAATTTTATTCGCGTATAATACTCACATCATCGTTGTGCTATGAACATGTTCGCTTCCTCATCTCATAAATTTGACTCTACACAACCCGACTCTCGTCTCCCTGAAGCCAAACCCGAACCGACTCCACCTGCCAGTGAAAACACTTTTCTTGAATTAGTAAGATTTTCTATCATTGCCCTGATCATCGTGATCCCGATTAGAATGTTTGTCGCCCAACCTTTTATCGTCTCGGGTGCTTCTATGGCTGATACTTTCTATACTGGTGAATATCTAATTGTTGATCAAGTAAGCTATCATTTTCAAGACCCGAAACGGGGTGATGTGGTAATTTTTCGCTACCCACGAGACCCCTCCAAATACTTTATCAAGCGCGTAATCGGTGTACCTGGCGACACCATTACCATTGCTGACGCTAAAGTGACGATAGTAAACGAAACCTTTCCTGATGGTATTGTTCTAAATGAGCCTTACATTAAAGCTATGCCGACAACCAATCGCTTGACGGAGACCCTTGGTCCACGCGAATACTTTGTGATGGGAGATAATCGTAGCGAGAGCTCAGACTCTCGGATGTGGGGTGTGCTGCAAGAAGAACGGATAGTCGGACGAGCGTTTTTGCGCCTATTCCCAATACCAAACCTGAGCGTGTTCCCGGGCGCAGTTGATCCCTATATAACTTATTATCAAAATAGATAATCCGATTAAATAAAGTTAAAGTATGAAACATTCCACCACTGATTTCCTTAAAGCCGCCGCTCATACTGCTGAACACTTTGGTTTTAGAACAATTGAATCTATTAAAAAAAGTCCCGGCTGCCCAGAATGCACAACCAGTCTTCCTCATTCGATAAACACCAGCGACCGCGCCCTTGACGACCATGGCGCTCTGTCCATACCCGATGCTATAGACTTCTGTGAAAAAAATTTACACGCCATAAAGACCCCGACGCTCTGGTACTCACTGCGCACCAACACAACCACCAACGAAGCTGAGTTAACTCTTAATATTTTTAATGTCCCGAAAAGTATCGCTGAAGTCATCTTAATTCAAGCTAGCCGTTCCCTGCTTAGTGAATTAGGTAAAAGTGACCACTTAGTAAAAATCAACTCCCTCGGCGATGCCGAATCATCATCTCGCTACACCAAAGAACTAGTCACCTTCTTACGCAAGCGCTTAGACAGTATGTCAGTGACCGCGCGCGAAGCGATGAAAACACACCCCTACCTAAGTCTGCGTCAGCTCCTTAACGAAAATAATGAATTGGCATACAAATGCCCCAGTCCTCTTGAATATCTGAGTGACCCTAGTCGAAAACATTTTCGAGAGATTGTTGAGTACCTCGATATGAGTGAGGCGCCTTACGAGATTGATTCGAGAATGATTGGGCATTTCGAGCTTTACTCAGACGCCCTCTTCTCGATAGAAACCTCAGACAACGATTCAGAATCAATAATTTCCATCCGCGGTGGTCGAATAGACGAGTACATACACCGCCGCACTAAACAGCGCATCCCGGCCGTTGGCACTGTGATAACTCTTAAAAACACCAAACCCGTCAGCCGGCTTCCTCGCTTTAAAACTCCTAATTCCAGCATTTATGTTGTGCAACTTGGCATGGGCCCAAAAATGCGTAGTTTGATGATTATTGACGAATTACGTCGAGCTGGAATAAAAGTTGAGCACGACCTAGCTAGCGACTCTCTATCTGCACAACTTCAAGACGCCGAAAGACGCGGCGCTCGTTACACAGTAATTATTGGACAAAAGGAGTATGTTGATCAGACTGTCATTTTACGCGATCTTATTGAGCGCTCTCAAGAGCAAGTACCCATAAACCAAATGGTGAAAAAACTAAAACGCCACGCCCCCCTAATTAGCTAGAGCGCGCCTAGACTCACTCCCGAAAGTCAGACCCTTTCAGTAACTTGCATCAAGCTAAGTGCCGTGCTATCATCTTGCCCACATATGGCAATAAACGTTCAAGTTAAACGTCACAATAACGAAAGTAGCGCGAATGTAATTCGTCGTTTTCAAAAGCGTGTACAAAGCTCTGGCATTATCCAGAAAGTGCGCGGCAAACGCTACAGCTCACGCACCAAGAGTCGCAATGTCGACCGCATGGCAAAGCTAAAGAAATTAGTTAAAAAAGAAACCTACGACAAATTACTCAAACTCGGCAAGGTAAAAGAACAACAAAAAACTTTTCGTCGCTAAGTCCAACTAAACAAAACTTCTCTACTCCTGAGGGGTTTTGTTTTTTAGTGAGTGTGTCATACTGAAACTATGAGTGCCTTAAATTTTGTGCTTAACAGCACCATCTCTGACTACCCTGAGCATCCTTACCAAGCCATTAAGGATGCTATTTTAGGTGGTAAATATAATTTATCAACCACCTTCATCGGCACCAAACGCGCCCAGACTTTAAATAAAGTCTATCGCCAAAAAAGCTACATACCTAATGTCCTCTCCTTTCCACTCGCGCCCGATTGTGGTGAGATTTATATTTGCCCCGAAATTGCTTACCCTGAAGCCAAGGATTTTAACCTCAGCCAAGATGGTTACATTGCCTTTTTGTTTATCCACGGTTGTCTACATTTGAAAGGGTACGATCATAGCGCTACAATGGAGTCCCTGGAAAAACGTTTCCTAAAACGTTTTTTGATTGTTTAAATTTATTATGGCAGACCAAATTATAACTGGTATCGATGTCGGCACTTATCAAGTCAAAGTGGCGATTGCGCGTGTTCCTAAAAATCGAACTGCCAACCAAGCGCCGGAAATAATCGGTACTGGTTTTGCTGAAAGTCGTGGTCTCAAAAGTGGCTACATCATCCAAGAGGCCGATGTCGCTCGTAGTATAAAAAGCGCCATTGCCCAAGCCGAAAAAAGTGCCGGGGTGATTGTTAAACGTGCCCATGTCGCTATTGGCAGTATCGGACTTGAAGAAACTTACTCCCGCGGAGAAATCATTCCCGCTCGCGCTGATTCCGAGATTGTGGGCACCGACCTCGATAAAGTTATGCAGGACAGTGAAGACCGCATCATCGACCACATTCCCAACCGCCGCGTCCTTCACAGCATTCCACTGCGTTATCTAGTCGATGGGCAAGAAGTTTTAGGTCGCCCCCAAGGTATGCGTGGCAATAAACTAGAAATCAATTCCCTTTTTATCACAACCTACGAACAACATGTAAATGACCTCATCAACACCATTGAAAATATTGGCGTCTATGTGGAAGATGTGATTGCTTCCCCACTGGCTGCTAGTTTTGTGATGTTAACCAAGACCCAAAAACGAGCGGGTTGTGTACTGGTAAATATCGGTGCCGAGACCACCTCAATGGTAGTCTTTGAAGACAACACCCCCATTTCACTAAAAATCTTTCCGATGGGAGCTTCTGATATCACTAATGATATCGCTCTGGGACTCAAGATTACCCTAGAAGAAGCTGAGAAAATTAAGCGTGGCGGTATGACTAGTGCCACTTTTTCTAAGAAACGCTTAGACGAAATTATAAATAACCGGCTCGTAAATATTTTTACTTTAATTGACACCCAACTTAAAAAAATTAAGCGCGACGGACTCCTTCCAGCTGGTGTTATTATGACTGGCGGTGGCTCTAGTACCCCAAACATAACTGATGTGGCAAAGACCACTCTTAATCTTCCGGCTCGTACAGCCGTCTTGGAAATTGGCAAAAATTCTAAAATAAAAGATCCCTCTTGGGCAGTTGCTTACGGCTTATGTATGTGGGGGGCTAGTAACGACACCCAGGAATCAACTAAAATTGGTGTCGTAAAACAAACAAAACACAGTTTCTTTTCTTGGTTCCACCAATTTTTGCCATAGTAATAACCGAGAATCAAGCACACGATTCTTAGTAATGTCAATATCGTGACAGATGGTTTTGTTCAATGTATGATTACCCTACTCATTAAATGAGGTACTCAGGGGTGGGTACGAAGTGCTCAGTATGGGTACTATTATTAATTCAAAACGCTATGGAACAAATAAAATCAGACGTTGAGTCATTCGCAAGAATTCGAGTTGTCGGTGTCGGTGGTTCTGGTGGCAACGCCGTTAATCACATGGTAGCGAATAAAGTAAAAGGGGTAGAATTTATTTCGATTAACAGCGATGCCCAAGACTTACATCATTCGGCCGCTAAGCGAAAAATTCACATTGGTAAAAATCTAACTCGCGGTTTAGGTGCTGGTGGTAATCCAGATATGGGTAGGCGAGCTGCCGAAGAAACTCGTGAGGAGATAGCCAATGCCATTAAGGGCTCTGATATGGTTTTCATTACGGGTGGTATGGGTGGCGGTACTGGTACCGGTGCCGCGCCAGTTGTTGCTAAAATTGCGCGCGAAAGTGGTGCCCTCACTGTCGGTGTGGTAACCAAGCCTTTTCTCTTTGAAGGTCAAGAAAGAATGCGTCTAGCTTTGCAAGGAATCGAGGAGCTTAAAAAAGAAGTAGACGCACTTATTACTATACCCAACGATCGACTTTTAGCTATTGTTGATCGCGAGACAACAGTTCGCAACGCTTTTGAGCAGTGTGACAACGTACTGAAACAAGCCGTTGAGGGTATCTCTGACCTCATTACAATGCCAGGTATTATCAACGTTGACTTTGCTGACATTCGTAGTGTTATGGAAAATGCCGGTTCTGCTCTGATGGGAGTCGGTGTTTCTTCCGGCGAGAAACGAGCCGAAGAAGCAGCTCGCGCAGCTATCAATTCACCCCTACTCGAGGTGTCAATCACTGGCGCTAAGGGAGTTCTCTTCGCGATTGCTGGTGGTGATGATTTAGCGATGCTTGAAGTGCAAGACGCAGCTCGAGTAATTACCGAATCTATCGATCCACACGCTAAGGTGATTTTTGGTGCCATCAAAGATGACAAGTTGAAGAAAAACGAGATTAAAGTGACAGTCATTGCAACTGGCTTCCCCGAGGAACACGCCCACCCCCAAACCAGCATCGCCCGTCGCGCGCCTGTGGCGATGCCAAGTCGACCCGAACCAGAGGAAGAACCAGTGGTAGAAACTAAAGGGAGAATTTTTAATTCAATCTCTATACCAAAAAGATCTGAGCCAGAAATCGTAACTCCTGCGGTAAACGAAAACCCCGTAACCAGCTCTCCTGCTCGCGTTAATGATATGCCTAAGCGCGAACCCAAACCAGTCGATCCGATTGACGAAGAAGATGACGGTGACTGGGGTGCGGTACCAGCTTTCCTGAGACGATCAAAACTTAAATAGGTTAGCGACTGTCTTAATTTCAGACAGTCCATTAGGCCGGCAGCCTCTAAAAAAGCGACCCTAGGGTCGCTTTTTTAGAGGCTGCCGGCCACAACCCTACTCAATTGCACAAACATTACCAGGACAAACCGGTCGCTCTACTGGCGTTGGTAAAATTTTATGAGCCAACAAAAAACTATAAATCTTGCAACCAACACAAATCCCAAAAGCACTCTCCATAAACATAAAAGTTAAACACACGCCACAAATTACGAGTGCCAACAATCCTCCCGTGACACCAAAACCATAAATCAAAACTAACATTACAGTTGCCAATAACAAACCAATCGACCAAGCAAAACGTTTTTGTATCGCTCCGACATATTCTGGAGTCTGTTTTCGTACAATCAAATCAGCTAATCTCGAGACGGGTGAGTAGCGTGTTCCCACCACTGTTTTTAGTAGAAAATCAACGAAGAAAAAAATTACCAAAGCATTGATGTAAGTGAAGTCAGCTAAGTAAAAAGCGTGAAAAAAAGCAAACAGTCCAGCGACAGACATCATTCCCGCCCCCGCCCGCACCGCCCGCTCATTTAACACCGGATAACTAGCTGGTCGCCCGTTAAGCATTAGCCCGGGAATAACTACCCCAACTTCCCCCAAATTAAATCGTCGCAAAAAAGAATTCATAATTTTTATAATTTTTTAATGATGGTTTCAAGAAGTAAGGTCATCTCATCAGCCGATTTTTTTGTAGCACACTCACGCATAGTTGAGACTAAATAAACCTCAAGACTAGCCGCCAAGGCTCCCCTGACTGCTAAAAATTGTGGTATAACCACTTCGCAGGGTGTTCCGTTTTCTAAATCTTGACGCACCCGGGCTAGCTGTCCTTCAATTTTTCGCAAACGACTAACAATTTTTTGTTGCATATTTCAGTAGTATACCCCACGGGGGTATACTGGTCAATTCGAATATGCTACACTAATCACCACATAAATAATTAATTTAGTTTTTTGTATGTACGATTTGATAATTATTGGGGGCGGACCAGCCGGCACAGCGGCTGGCGTCTACGCCGCGCGCAAGCGTCTCTCGACTGGTTTCATCACTAAAGATTGGGGTGGGCAAAGCACGGTATCTACCGATATCCAAAACTGGATTGGCACACCATCCATTAGCGGTCAAGAATTAGCTAACCAATTCAAACAACACCTACTCACTTACGCTGACGGCTACGTCACTGTACACGAGGGTGAATGTGTAAGTACCGTCGAACGCCGTGATGGTTATTTTGCAGTTACCCTAAGTAACGGTACAACTCTTGAGACTAAAACTATCTTAATTGCTTCTGGCTCAAAACGCCGCCAACTCAATGCTGAAAACGCCGCCAAATTTGAACACAAGGGTCTCACCTACTGTGCTAGCTGTGACGGCCCCTTGTTTGCACAGCAAAGTGTGGCGGTAATTGGTGGTGGCAACGCTGCTTTTGAAACCGCTGCTCAACTCTTGGCATACGCCAAGGACGTCACCCTTCTCCAGCGGAGTGAGCAGTACCGAGCCGATCCAGTGACTGTTGAAAAAGTTCTCAGTCACCCGAATATGCGTGGCATACTTAACGCCGAAATTATATCTGTCACCGGTGATAATTTTGTCTCTGGACTAACTTATCGTAAGCGGGACAGTGGTGCAGTGGCGACACTGGCCGTCACTGGTATTTTCGTAGAGATTGGCATGATTCCCAACACCGACTATCTGACTGGCGTTGTCGAGCGTGATGAGTACGGACGCATCATCATTGATCCTTGGACACAACAAACTTCCATTCCCGGTATTTGGGCGGCTGGTGATTGTACCAATGTGCGCTACCACCAAAACAACATCGCCGCTGGCGCTGGCGTCTTGGCGCTAGAAGATATTTACGTCACCCTGCGTGCTCGCTAAACTTAGGCAGGTAAAACAAAAACGCCCCCTCCAGGGCGTTTTTGTTTTGTACAACGTAGAGCTTTGGCTTGCGCGCTTTGCTCGTAGCCTCGAGCGTGTATGGGGATAGTTCACCACCGCGCAAACCTACTACTAGGTTCTCATTCCAGATACAGCCCGTCAAGGTTATTTTCTATACCTAAAATATCCTTTAATTAAAGCTTTCTGTGTATAACCGGTGGAAAAACCCGTGAGTAAACCCTAGGATAACCCTGTACAAAAGCCAGTGCATAAAGTCCGACCGCGAGACTTTATTAATTAGGAAACAAACAACACTCCTACCAAGTAAGCCAGAGCCGCGGCGGTACCTCCCACCAGTATCACTTCCGATAACGAAGAAGTTAATTTATCACCAATCACTCGCCACTTCAGTAGCCCGAGTAAAACCAAAGCTGCAAAAGTGCCTGCCACTGACAACTGGAATAAGAAAGCGGTACTACCCTCTTCGATAAACATAAATGGCAACAACGGAATGACTCCAAAAACCATAAACGACAAGAAAGTCGCCAGCCCAGTATAAACTGGGTTCTCCCCACGCGGATCAGCAATCCCGTGCTGATGCGTCATCATAAAGTCAAGCCAGTACGACTCATTGTGTTTGTAAATATTTGCCAGAGTGGCGGCATCAGTTTCGCTAAAGCCCTTCTCACGCAAAATCTCAATCGTACTAGCGCGACCATTCTCTGGTTGTGATTGCAGGAGAGCACGTTCTCTTTCTTGGGCACTCGCGTACATATCTTGTTCCGAACGAACTGAGAGAAAATTACCAAGACCCATCGAGGCCGCGTCGGCAAATAGATTGGCAAGTCCAAACAAAAGCACAATCGCGAAAGATAGTTGCAGAGTAGTGTCAGACGACATCGCCGCTCCTGTAAATCCGGCCACAACGGCAAAAGTCGTGACAATGCCATCAATTCCTCCGTAAATTACCTCTTTAAAATATTGTTCAATCGTTCTCCATTTAGGCATACTAGTGTTTATTGTTATCAATTAATACGCTGGTATTGTAACACATTTATAAACTTACAGCTCAGCACAAAAATCTCTACCGCCTGAAACTTGTCTTAAGTTAACACTTTTTACGATTAGTTGCTGAGCAAAAAAGTTGGTGATTTTCTACATTTTTGCTATGATGTCGCCATCCAGACCAACAAAGTTTTAACACTTTGGCCCTATCGTCTAGCGGCTATGGAATGAAAAGCGGGTAGCTTTTCATCCGGTCGCGATGACAATCGCGAATCGTCGATATTTATGGGACGATAGGGACAGGATTCTCATTCCTGTAATTAAAACAGAAAATGAGATTGTGGTAAGACGGCCCTATCGTCTAGCGGCTAGGACACAGGATTCTCATTCCTGTAACCGGGGTTCGATTCCCCGTAGGGTCACACACAGACAAAAGTTTACTTTCAAAAGGCTTCATGCCAGTTGTAAGCTTAAATTTCAACGTATCTTCAGTCATATAGAGTTCGGAAAAGATAATCCGTGCTATTTTCTCTCGTTCAGGTGTTTTTGCATGTTTGTAATACCCTGTAATGTTTTTCAGTAGTTCGGAAAGTGTCACAATATCCTTCATTGTTTCTAACATTGCTTCTTCAGATACTACCTCCTCTTTGAGTAAGAGGTGTATCTCATTACTGATGCGAGTATCCTCCTCGATATAGCCAACAGGTGTGTAGGCTCCAGCTTTAAGAAGAGTAAGTTTATTATCACGAAGATATTTTTGCTCCTCACGCAAACGCTTTTTCTTTTGCTCAATATCACGAAGATTCCTTTGTCGGCTAGCTTCCACCAAAGATAAGTCTGTTTGTACTCGATATTCAAACTCCTCTAGTTCCTCAGGAGTGAAATATAATCGTGATAATAGTTCAGCTACTTTGTTCTCAAGAACATCAGTATTAAAACTTGTTACCGCATTAACACAACCAGCTTTACACTTAGAACCGTAATAAGTAGCCCCTTTCTTTTCGTAAGGCGTATAGAGTCGCTCACAATGAACACAACGTACTAGCTTCCGATATGGATGGTCCAAACAAACAGAGTAGTGTTGACTCACTTTCTTTTTCTTTAGCTTCTGTTGGACCGAACTGAATAGCTCTTCAGAAACAAGTGCTTTATGACTAACACTCTTAACGTCAAAACCATCAGGACCAATAATGTAGCCCTTGTAAAAGGAGTTAGAGAGTATCTTGTGGATGTTGCCGTATGTGACTGGTCGCTCAATCTTAGAAATTTTGTTTTCGCTGTCATCACTGTCACCAAGTAGTTCATCTTCTGTTCGTCTACGCCTTACAGCAGGCATAACAAAGCCTATATCAGAAGCCCAACGAGCAAGTGAGTGTAGTGTCCACTCACCGGTATCGTATTTCTCAAACAGGTCTTTTACCAAAGGCGCACGAACGGGGTCAAAAGGCTTTTCATGCATGTTGCCGTTGTTCAGGTAGCCTACAGGTGCCTTATATGTGCAAACACCTTGCTCACGTAGGTTACGCGTAGTAATACGAACTTTCTCACTAGTAACGCGGGAGTGATGGACTGCAAACATACCGTCAATATCCATATGTAACGCACCTGAGCTAGTATTATCGTAACTCGCATAAACAAACTTAACTTCTACCCCTTGCCGAATTAGTTTGTCTAACAAATTGTTGTCCGATTTGTTGCGACTTAAACGGTCATAGCTAAGACACACCAGACCTTTAAAATATTTATGGTTTAGGTACTGAGTAAGTAGACTGAATTTAGGGCGAGCAGATTTATATTGAACATGACCATCATCGGTAATCATTAGGTCAATGTTGTCTTTAAATCCTGAGTGCTTTTCTGAAATTATGCCATCCTGACAGAAATTCTTAATTGAAATATTAGCAATTTTTAAACGCTCACGGTTAGCAAACTTTTGAGTCTCTCGAGCTTGATAAGACAATGAGTTTTTCTGATTATTGTCTTCATCAGTACTCTTTCTAGTATAAATAAGAAAACAATCAGCGTATGTACCACGCATGATTGATTCATGTAGTTTTTTATCATTCACTGGCATGTCCTTTTGTAATAATACCATCCTTAATAGTGTAGCCCTCACTTATCAGTCGATTATGTATCCCTTCAAGCACACTTCCTAGCTCACGAATACTTTCAATTGTCGCAGGAGTAAAAAGCCAATCTCTGTTGGTTTTAACATTACTGTCTGTAACCTGAGATTGGCTCATACTCTCCTACGTTCGCTTAAGAAGCCCTAGAACGTCTCATTATCAGCACCTGTTGCCGATTTGAGTGTACTAGTACTAAGAATACGGATAAGGCGCTCTGAGCCGTTTCGCTGAAGGAAATCAACTGTAATACCTACAGCACTGAGGCTATTCTCAAGTTCACGCAACTTCTTACCAAGACTGGCAGGGTTAGTGGCTACCGTTTCATTCCACTCAGTATCATTATCAGTACGCGAGTCCTTTAGCCCTTTGAGTAGGTCCGTTATGGTCCCCTCAAAGTCATTGTTTCGGTCAAGGTAGTTCAACAAAGCACGACCAGCGCTAGAGCTGTAAATCGCATCGAACGCACGATTCTTGGTGGCTCGCTCAAGAGCCTGTTCAAAGGCTGTAGCCCCGTAACCAAGAGCCTCAGCACAAGCGGCTCCCCAAAGTGCGAAGTCATTCATGCGAAACGAACTTCGTTGAGGTAGTTGGTCCTTAATTTTGATTGCTGAAACTAGCGTATCGAACAACGCACCAAGTAGTTTTGGCTTGATGACTTCAAACTCAGAAGCGATATCAGACCCACTACGAACATCACTAGCAGGGACTGTCTCTGTTTTAAAGAGCATAATCCGACTCATCAAGTCGCTCTTTGTAGCCTCGACGTTTACCCCTGTTATGTACGTGGGATTCTTAATCTTCAGTACAGTGAGTGCCGTATCTGTATAAAGGGTACGTCGAGCATCTTCACCACCCGTCGCCACCATACAAAGAACATCAGACAGTTCGTTATCAATCTTACTGATATTGTCGTTGGCAAACAGCCATGTTTGATTTAGAAGAGTAAGCAGGCTGTCGACCTTGCGAACAGGTAACGATACGCCTCCTGATGCTGGGTCAATTAAGTCTTTAACCATCCGTAAAAGAGTGGTTTTAGCCGACCCGGCAGGACCAAAAACGTATGTTATAGCTTGGTCTATATCTTCAATGAGTCGGACTGGTAGAGTGCTGATAAACAACATCTGTTCATCAGGGTTTTTAATGTTAATGAGCTTTAGAAAATCCCGAAGCTCACCACCTCTTTCAGGGGTTACTTGTGGCTTACCGCACCCCTCTTTAAAGAGATACGGGACTGACTTACTACTGACAATGGTCCAACCATCAGAAGTCATTTCAACAACTTCTCCTAGGTCGTTTTGTAGGTTGTAATAGAACGAACCGTTTTTATGGGCTACACGATGGTACAGGTCATGCTGTAGCCCCTCATAGGTAGCCTTAGTTCCTAGAGTACCGGCAATCTCACGAATCTGAGCATCACTCACAATCTCTTTAGATTGCATGTATAGCTTATGCCGTAAGTGACCAGAAAAGTCATTACTATTTATCGGTAGGTTTACCGACTTAGTACCTACATTGATGTGAGCAAACGGAGTGTTATGCTGGTCCTTAAACAGAACCATGTCACCACCTGACAATATCTGATTGAGTAACTTACTCACCTTAGATTTGTTGCCGTTATCGTGGCTCGTCTCTGTTTTTTCTGGTAAACTACTAGTGTTAGTTTCGGCATCAGTATTATCTACTGGTGCCTTCGTGTTTTGTGCATCGGTCATACTTTTTTGTTGGTATGAGCGTTTTTTATTTATAAACTTATCGCTCACAAATATGACAATAATCTTTTATTGACGTTCGTCGTAGCCATCCAAACAATCCAAAACTGCAAATGTAGCCCTGATTTAAAAGGGTAAATTCTGGATACTAACAGACTCGTAGCTTAATTTTTGGATTTAGGTATTTTATTCCAGTATTCAAATCCTTGACCATCTTTAGTGGTGATTAAGTTATCTTTGAATTTGTTTACACTTCGAGGTACTTCAGTAAGTAATTTTCGAGACCACTCATTAAAACCACTTTTAGCTTTGTTTCCGTCTTTAAATAATTTATTATCAAATGTAGTTAGATGATTATAATAATCTTCATAACTACAAAAACCTCCCAGAGGTATAATGCTGTGTAAGGCAATAAATGCCCGCGCGCGTTTCCCTCTATAGTCTTTATCTTTAAACATCCTCTTACCCTCCAACAGATGAAAACCTTCATTATTTAAGGTTACATAATATTCATATTTAAACACTTCATCACCATCATATTCGTAAACTTCACCATCTGAGCCATACCAATACTCCCATCTCTCAGATAGCTCGAATTGAGTCGGTCCGTGATACCACTTTCCTTTATGATAGGCTACTTGGTCAAACCTAAGTATCTCTGCATATTTATGAGCAATCCCATCTGAAATGTCTGAGTTCCCGCGAAACAAACGCTTATCTGTTAGGTGCTCTAAGAAAGCTAGAAAGAGACAAATTGAAGTGTCGGTACTTATTCGCATTAAAAAATCCTCAACGGACTTGAATTTAAACTTCTGAGATTTTAAGAAACCACCAATACCCGAATCATCAATAATCTGCACAATCTCTTTATTTGAGTATCTAGCTGAAATATCCTCAGCAATAGCACGCAGTGTCTCTCTGTGCACCCTCTGCGATTCTCTCGATTTTGCTGTCATTCCTGTCATTATAGCCCTATTTTTCTTGTATTACACCAGACAGACTGCTATTATGTCCAGACAACAAAGCCACCTAACCCGCTGTCGCAAGATACCGGCATGGTGCGAATAAATAAGCCCCGTCAGAGCTAAAGAACCCATCATATGGGGTTAGCTCTGACGGGCCGTATCGGGAAACCGGTATCGGTGGCCGAAAGGCCACACCCATGTGGTGGGCTTTTTGTATGATTTTAGAATATTTAATTAATATTATTGATTTAGTTTTTGGAAGCATTTCCATATTTTTTTCTTTTGTCATACTAATCTTACTCCCTTTGTACTATTTATTTATAGGCGTCAGGTATTTCATTGAGTCATTTACAGACTATGGTCGAATCCGTCGCCTCGTTCACAGAGACCAAATTAATGATGTGGATGATATTCAAAAAAGCATATCTTGCAGTAGAATAAAGGCAATAAAAATCCGTGACAAACTTGTAAGAAGAGAAGTGATTGATAACTATTTTTATGTAAAAGACAGAGGACTGTATGGCGTCATTAAGGAACTTAATAGTGAAAAGACCACTGTTCATACATATGTGATATACTTAATGATGATATTTTGTTTGTTTCTAGGTATTTATTTAGCAACATAAAAAACTAAAATATGGATATAATTATTACTGTAGGTGTTTTGCTTGGCATAGCCGTATATTTTATTGTTTTCAAGATGGGTAACGTAAAATTCTGGAAACAAGCCGCAAAAAACCCAAACCTTGCATTTGACCTCATTTCAAAAGACCCAACTTGGATAATTGATGACGGAACTAAAAACGTAGACTCTGAAAAATATAATGGTCCTTTCTTGCTGTACGTGCCGAAGCTAAATGCTACCGTAAAAATTTACGGGGAGTTTGATTCGATAGAAGTGTCCCAAGAAAGAATAATGGAGGTTTTGAAAAACAGTTAAATTAAAAAGCTCAAAATAAATATATTTTTGATTTAATTTAAGAAATACTATTCGGACAAAATTAAAATATCTATATAGATGCAACATCTTTTTTGATTTATTTAATATTTCACTTTGATTCTTTAAATAATTTTAATGACAGCAATGACGCTAATTATCAGGTAAAATCTTTATATGAAAATCTACTTAGACATTGACGGGACAATGATTCATGAGGACCTATCTGACATGTACTGCAAGCCAGCAGTTGGACTTGAAGATTTTATTGTAGCCCTCAGACCATACGATACGTATTGGCTTACTACTCATTGCACCACTGGAGACCCGACAAATGCCCGTAGAATCATGAAAGCAGTCCTTCCTGAAGAGTTACATGCTGACATAGACAGAATCAAGCCTACTGTCTGGCAGGACCTCAAAACGCAAGGGATAGACTTCGACTCGGACTTTATTTGGTTTGATAACGATATCTATGCTGGAGAATGGGAAAAGCTCAAGCAATGCAATGATAACCAAACAGTAATTGAAGTGGACCTAAGAACTAACCCTGAGCACCTTATAGAAATTACACGCGATATACTGCGACCCTAGTTTTGATTGTTTCAAAAAATTGGTCACAAAAATTGTGGAGACCTGATACATTTGAATGATTCTACAAATGGGGGCTATAGCCCTACTGACAGCAGTGACAGTACTTACTGCATTTCAAATACAGAGAGCGAAGATATCGTTAAACGAATCTGATGACTCACAAAACTTAATTCAGAAAGCCAACCTAGTGGGTCACAAACAGCAACAAATCGGTTCTCAAAGGCTTCAAATCCTTTTTTGACCTTGTATTGCAACGCATCTTGAGCAACATAGAGTTCTGAAAGTTTCTCTATATCTTTCATTGTCTCTCGCACAGCCACGTCAGATACATCCTCACTGTCTTTGCGTGCCGATAGTTGCGCTTCGAGTTTTTCTTCCTCAGCTACGTATTCCTTTGGGGTATACACTCTTGATTTCAAAAGTGGGATTTTATTCGTGCGAAGGTAACCAAGGTCCTCACGTATCTTTTTCTTCTTTCGTTCCATTCAGCACTCAGGCTATCACCAAGACAGTTTGCTGCTACACAGCAACTCTAGTATTATCAAATAACTTTAGAAAAGGTGTGCCAATTTTGGGGCACCTTCCATGGCGACCTTCCGGAGACTAAATTCTGAGAACAAGACAAGGTGCTCGTCCTGTTCCCGCACGATGGCAACGAACGCGAGATGATCATTAGCTGGATTTGTTATGACAGCATGCACAAGCATCACGACGACGGCTCACCGGGGTCATTTTACACTGTACAGTGTAAAGAAGGTTTTAAGACCAGCGTCAAGGAGTCACAAATCAAGCTAATCGAACGTGGTAACGTCTGGAAGTACTACAATAACCAACCACTATCGTTCATCAACCTACGGGAGGAAATTGACTTCTTTTACTCCCTCGGTCAGGCCAGGTTGGTACTTAATCCAAGGACCAGCTACGACTTATGGCCCAGAGCGGAAGTGATTAGTGCCCTCAAAAAGGGCACTGTGCACGGCGTCCTAACCCCAAAAAATTTATTAAGCCAAGACTTCTTCAGTGTCTTGCGCTTCAAAGACGAGACTCTCCGCCAGCGGATTGCGCAGGCAACGCTCGCAGATTTCAATATCTCCGCCTGAACAATTGTTGATCTAGTGACTTCGGTCACCTCTACCGCACCCAGAGACGTTGTCTCTGGGTGCCTTTCTTATTCACAATCGCGCGAAGGGTAATCGGTAACAAACCAACAGACACACCCAGTCATGAGAAATGTCGATGAATAAATTGATATCTCTGGCAGAGCCATAGGTAAACTCATTGATAAACTTGGTGCGGAAGAAAGGGGATTTTTGTCGTTACATAAATTTGGGAATGAGTTAATACCAACCACCCACAAAACATCTATCACAACACTGTTATACTTTAGCCAGTTAATTTATGTATTCTGGACTAACCACAGCTGAGGTAAACGCCCGCCAAAGACAGTTCGGTAAAAACGAATTACCAAAACCCCGCTGGCGTTTTCTAAAGTTGTTGGCTCGGCAATTTAAAAGTGTCTTTATTATTTTGCTACTGCTCGCGGCAGTAATAACTTTTGCTCTCGGTGAAACATTTGACGCTGGTTTCATTGTCTTGTTTGTGCTACTTGGCGTCTCCCTTAGTATTTTTCAGGAATATAAGTCTAACGCCGCTGCCGATAAATTAAGGTCTTACTTAATCAAAACCATCACTGTTAGACGAAATAATTTAGACCAAGAAGTACCAGTGGCTAATCTGGTGCCGGGCGACATCATGAAACTGGAATCAGGCGACATCATACCCGCTGATGCTACAGTGTTGTTTGCTGAAGGACTACAAGTAGACGAAACTACTTTCACTGGCGAAAACTTACCAGTTACTAAAACCGCTGCGAATCCTCTTTCTCCAACCACCATCTCATCTCTGTTGCAAGGTACTGTAGTAGTGCGGGGCTTGGCCTACGCGGAAGTAACTACCATCGGCGCAAACACTCGTCTAGCCAAAATCTCACACACCGTATCCACTCTAGAAAATAAAACTGAACTGACCAAAGGCATCGACCGGATTAGTAATTTTATCATCCGCACCACCCTCATTACCCTGCTTTTTGTCGTTATTGCTAACGCTTTTATTGAAGGACCGGAAGCGGACATTCCTAATCTCTTAATTTTTGCTATCGCTCTGGCTGTTTCTGTCATTCCTGAAGCATTACCTTTAGTGATGACTTTCTCGCTTTCCCACGGCGCGCTTAAACTAGCCAAAAATCACGTCATTGTTAAACGCCTTTCCGCTGTGCATGACTTGGGCTCGATTGAATTATTGTGTACCGACAAAACCGGCACCATCACTGAGAATAAATTGGAGTACAAAAATGATTATCTTATTCCGAATTGTCCTTGGCACCCCCTAGTACTTTCCCGACTTACTGCACACGACCTAAATGAAAAACATCCCGAACCCTTTGACCGAGCTACCGACGAAGCCCTGACGTCACCCCAGCGCCAGCAAGTTAGCGAATACACTCTGCTTGAGGAACAACCTTTTGATCCAGAACTACGTAGCAACGGCGCCCTAGTGAGACATCAGAGCGGACAAATTATTCATATTCGCCGTGGCAGTCCCGAGTATTTCTTTGCTCAAAATCTAATTTCTGAGCAAGTGGTGGGAGACTGGATTAAAGACGAAGAAACCAACGGGCGCAGGATTCTTGGGGTTAGCTATGATTTAGGTGACGGACCGCTCTTTGGTGGTTTTGTCTCTTTTGCTGACACTCTTAAACAATCCACCCTAGCTACCCTGGAACAAGCCAAGGAACTCAATGTAGCTGTCACCATAATCACTGGTGACTCGCGACGCGTCGCTGAGGCAATTGGTCGCGAAGTCGCTCTCGTGACAAGTCCTGATCAAGTCATCGAAGCTAGTGATTTTTTCTTACTACCGACCGAAGTCCAGCACCACCGCATCGGCGAGATACGAGTTTTTGCTCGCACTACACCCGAGCAAAAACTTTCTCTCATTACCCTCTTAAGAGAACGCTACACGGTTGGTTTCTTGGGAGAGGGTATCAATGACGCAGCTGCGCTCAAGGCCGCCAGTGTTTCACTGGTGGTGCAATCAGCTTCTGATGTGGCTCGCGAGACATCAGATATTGTGTTATTAAAATCAGATTTACGAGTGATCATTGAGGGTATCCGACTCGGTAGAGAAACTCACGCCAACACTCTCAAATACATCAGGGCTACTCTTGTTTCTAATTTTGGTAATTTTTATGCTGTCGCTATCGGTTCGCTTTTCATTACTTTCCTACCCATGTTACCCAAACAACTCCTTCTTCTTAACCTGTTGTCTGATTTTCCAATGATGGCGATTGCTCTTGACCGAGTCAACAAACAAGAACTAACCCGTCCCCAAAAATATGACTTTCGGTCACTGTATATTATTTTTATCACTCTCGGTTTAGTTAGTACGGTTTTTGATTTTATGTGGTTTGGTCTCTTCTTTATGGAAGGTCCAGCAGTCTTGCAGACTAATTGGTTTATAGCCAGCGTCATTACTGAGATTGTCTTACTCTTCTCCATCAGGTCAATGCTACCCATCGAAAAAGCCGGTCTGCCCGCCCCGACTTTAATCTGGCTTTCTGGATTGGCATTCATCACCACTCTCGCCCTCCCAATGATTCCACTGACGGCTTATTACTTTGAATTTATCATTCCTAGCCTGAGTGATATGGCACTCATCGTGTCTTTGGCTTTTGTTTATCTTATCGTCACGGAAATGGTGAAAAGACCGCTCGGTCGTTTCTTAAAGCTTAGTCCGAGTAATTAAAGTATCTGTTTAACTTAAGATCTAGCTACAAACAACTTATTTATAAAAACAATTACATCCAATCAAAAACCCTAGTTAAGAGTGGTAAAGCTCTCGATCTGACCACAGCGAAGTGCTGGGTTTACACCATCATCTCTTTCAGAATATTCAACACAAACTCGATAGTGATACTGAGTAGCCCGGCGGAGTGATGACAGACCGATCCTGACTGAATTGCGTCCAGTAAACTTAGCGTTAACAGATCTCTTCATTATTACTCCCGCTGAGACTGGGATTTCTCGAAAAGAATCATAGTCGGTAGCATTAGCAACGGCTGAGCGACTCGTGCCGAAAACAAAAAAGACATTTCCCACACCGTAGTCATTCATACTCACAAAACCATTTACGGTCGCAGCCGCGGCTTGAATATTGGTTGAACCTTCGGTTTCAGCTGTTGGTCGACCCGAAAAAGTCTGCACACTAGCTGGTGCAATGGTTGTAAAAGTGCGCACTTGCCCGAGGTGTCGGTTGCCTCGCTCGTCCTCAGCGACCAAGCGAAAACTGTACATAGTATTATCACGTAAATCATCAATCTGAACTGAGACCGCTTGCCGACCCTCTCTCGTTACCGGAGATAAGTTGGCTTGTCGATTAAGATTATTGCCGACCCCATACTGAAACCAAACATCAAGATACTCTGAGCCACCTTTATCGACTTCACCTCTTAAGGTTGCTCTTTCTCGATCAACACTCGTCGGAGCCATTGACACCACATTCACAAAAAATGGATTGGGAGTGGTGCGGGTAATTCGATGTGTCTCACCTCTTGCTTCGGCGGCTTGTAGTTCTGCCAACTGCGCCTGCAGTTGCTTCACAATACCGTGTAGGTAGGCAATAAGTTCTTGTTCTGTTCGCGGCTGAAAAACTGGAGTTTGAGCTTTAGTAGCGATTGGCGTTAGTAAAATTGCCAACAGCAACATAATCACAACCGCTTTTTGTTTAACGGTGATGTTGAAAATCATCTGTTTGGTATTTTTCATAACTAAATAAAATTATACTAGTCTCTTTATTATACCATATTTTGATAAAAAAAGCAAGTTGTTGCGTGGTAGGTTTGGTTTCGTTTCCCGATGCCGAAAGTAAGCACTCAACGAGATGATTTTGCGGAGGAGCTAAATCCCTTTAGTTCCCAGCACAACGCTCGCCCCAGATACCAATATCGTTTGCTTGAGCGTTATTTTCGAGCGCCTCATAAGTTTCAGCTCTGGCTAAATTGGGGTAGATCTGAATGGCACGAGCGTACCCACTACGCACTAATTCTTCCCCCACATCCACTCCCGCCACTGTTACATAACGTAACCATCTTCCATACCGATCTTCACCTCTAACATCACTTGTTAACACTACTTCCCTGCCATAAACTAGTGCCGCGTTGGCTTCCCTCGCCGCTTCAGCCAGACATTCTGAGGGTCGTCTGTCTCTACCCAACTCCGGAGTATCCATACCGATATAACGCACCGCTACCGCTTCCCCTGAATTCTTTTCCACGACAATCGTATCTCCATCAACAACCTCCACCACTCGAGCAGTTACTTCTTCTGCCCTCTCTGGTACCTGCCGAATCATTTTAGAAAAATCCTCAGCGTATTTATAACGAGCGGCTAATTCGTTTATCCGGTACCGCTCGCGCGCTTCCGCCATAGACAAACCTTGAGCAATAAGACCCTGTTCTTGTGCCCAATAATCAGAATGTGCAACTAGTATCATCCGCCAATCAAATGGTAGGTCGTTGGCGGTATCGGCTCGTGCTTTGTTGATGTGAGGAATAACTTCAGTCAAACAATTTCTAGTAATCGTGTTGTAAAACTCTGGTGTCTCCATTAGCTTTTCCGCTCGCCCCAACATGCTGACAAAAATCTTCTTAGCTTGTTCGGGACTGAGTGTGGTCGGGAACAAATAGACATCGTGTTGTCGATAATTGGCACGTAAGTTGATAACATCACGCTCGTCAGCGATGACATACATAAGCTCAAACTCTCGTAGCAGTCCCCAAAAAGGCGAAAACTTTTCATCCTTCTCTCTTCTGGTTTCTACCGAGATGGCAATGTATTGACCGTCAGCGAATCCGAAAGACAAAAAAGAGTGGGCGGCCCCCACCTTACCGAAGGGTTCCAAAATGTAATAAACTCGCTCTAATTCCGATAGTCTGACCACCGTGTCGTAATAATCTGGAATAAAGTCAGTGATTGATTCGTAGCGAAAATTGCGGACGTTGCGAATTGTGATCTCATCACCATTTATTTCTATCTCGGCGGGTAGAGCTTGGTCCATACTCCACGCGCGGTCTAAGCGCGGTTCACGTTGCCACAAAAACCAGGCGCTTAATAAAATCAGCACTAAAACAAAAATCATCAGTTTGTGTAACATCGTTTCAGTATAGCAAAAACCACCAAGCCTGAAGTGTCTTGGTGGTTTTCACATTCGCTTGCTCGCAATTTTCCCTACACGGTCTCTGCCTTAACAGCTACTTTGGCGGCCTTTTGTAACGCCTTGATGTCTTTAAGAAGCAAGAGAGCGTGATTGGCGGGGTCGACTTCTGGGTAAGCTTTGGCAATCTTACCTTCTGGATCGATTAAATAAGAGATTCGATTGGTGCTCTTGGTCTCTTTGCCAGCTTTGCTTTTGACTAACAACGCCCCGTATTTTTCGATGACCTCCAGCGTTGGGTCTGATAGCAAAGTGAAAGGGAGCTGATATTTTTCCGCAAATTTTTGGTGGGAACGAACGCTATCTTTGCTCACACCAAGCACCTTGACCTTGAGACGAGAAAAATCTTTGTACACCTCCGTAATCATACACGCTTCCTTGGTACAACCCGGCGTATCATCTTTTGGGTAAAAATAAAGCAACACCCACTGCCCCCGATATGATTTGATTGTATTTAATTCGTTGTGCTGATCTTTAAGAGAAAATAATGGTGCAATTCTTCCAATTTTTAACATTTTCGGCATAACTTTTTAGCATTAAATCTAGCTGCAAACTAATAACGATGCTAGTATAACATGGGTCATAAACAGACAAAAATTGTTACAAACAAAGGAAGCGTGGCTGAGTGGTTGAAGGCACATGACTCGAAATCATGCATGGGGGCAACCCCATCGAGGGTTCAAATCCCTCCGCTTCCGCCCGGAACGAGGTTGGGATGATTGAGGAGAGTGCGGGGCGAAGCGGAGGCGTAGGGTTTGGGGTGGAGTGCTAACGGAACCAAAAAGCCGTAACGCGGATTGGAAAAGGTTGCCAGCTGGGCTTGTGAGTGAAGCGAAACAAACCAGCGACAACCTGTACTGAAACTGTAAGTTTCAAATCCCTCCGCTTCCGCCCGGAACGAGAAAAAGAAAATTAGAGGAAACTTTTTTGCTAACTGACGAACGTTAGCGATTGGCGGGGTGGATATCGCAGTTGGCTTTTATACAGTTAATCAATTTGTAATTCTGAGTAGACATCGGTAATATGAGTATTATGAAATGTCCAGTTTGTACCAATGTTGATTTATTAATGACAGAACGTCACAGTGTCGAGATTGATTATTGTCCGACTTGTCGTGGAGTGTGGCTTGATCGAGGTGAATTAGACAAAATTCGTGATGCGGTAGCGCCAACACCGGTCGCTACTCCAGCCCAGTCACCTGCCCGAGAAGAAACTAGAAGGCGAGATTTTGATGACGACGATGATTTTGACGACCGTGACGAACGCCACAGTAGCCAGAGTAGTAAACGACGCAAAGAATCACTCCTCGGCAATATCTTTGATTTTTAGTCAGCAAAGACCCAAAATTAAACCCATCCTTACAACTTGTCATCTGCCAAGGTTGTATTTTCCGTCCAAGATTTTGCTTTTAACCTACAATAAACAAAGAGCTGTGTTTACGCCGAGAAACTACGAAAAAATAATAAAATCAATCGAGAAAAAAGGTTTTTCTCTAAAACAGAAGCGGATAAACAAATTCCGAGTTATCTCATCACTTTTGGGTCATTACGACTATTCTTTTCTACTTTTTTCAAAGCTGTAGCCAAACCGTTTACAATTTAAATACAACCAAACAAGCCCGGGTTGGCTGAGGAGAGAATTTGAAATAGCCAGTACCGCCTAAATTATTTGACCAAATTACATAAAACCAGCCCAGTAGTTACCAATGGCGAACGACATACCTAGTGATAAAAACCAAACAACTGCTTGCTTATTACTGATGTTCATAAATTAATTAATACCAATTTTTTAATAAAATAAACGACTCAAAGTACCTCACTTAAGATTAACACGAAACACTCGGTGGCGGATCCTCCTTATAAACATCCGCGCCTTATCTTAGTCAAAAATTGGCTGGTATCATAGGATAATTATGTTAAAACTCGTATCGCTTAATATGGAGAGTGACAAGCATTTGTCTAGGGTCGTCGATTTTTTACAACAAGAAAAGCCAACTGTAATTTGTTTGCAAGAAGCACCAAACACCTTCCTCCCTACTCTCGAGTCTTTTGGCTACCAGACTAGCTTCGCCCCGATGTGTCACAAAGGTCCATTCACGATGGGGGTAGCAATTGCCACTAAGCAAAAATTTACCGCCCGCGCCCATTACTATCACCGTGCTCATTTGGACATAATTGAATATGAGGCCACCAATAAAGCTGGGAGTATTTCGCACCCTTACTTAATAGCGGAACTAGATTTTGAAGATAAACTCTACCGCGTTGCGACTACTCACGTTATGGTGACAAAAGATGGTTTAACTGATGATCACCAACGAACTGGTGTCGCTTCGATGCTTACCGCATTAGCGGAGGAAGAACCGCACTTTCTGTGTGGCGACCTCAACATTCCCCGCGGCTACAACGAACTCTACGCTGACTTAACAACTCTCTACGCTGACGCCATCCCAAAGTCCTACAAAAGTAGTCTGGATCCCGTCTGGCACACTCTTGCCAGAAAAGAAGTTACTGATAATCCACTGGACAGATATCTGGTCGATTACCTACTGACTCAAACTCCCTACCGAGCTAGCTCAGTCCGTCTTCAATTTGGTCTGAGCGACCACGCTGGTATTGTTGCGCAGATAGACAGAGACGCCCCGTCTGTCGGTAGCTAAAAATTGCAGACTTTGATTCTTTCGGTATACTGTGACTTACCACTGTCCGGTTAGCTCAGCTGGTAGAGCGCTACATTGACATTGTAGAGGTCACAGGTTCAAGTCCTGTATCGGACACAAAATTAAGGAGAAAAAACTGGAAGATTTTTTGACTATAATTTTGGTCTGAGACTGGACTTGAAGCCCGATTGAGATAATTTGGTGAGTGCAACGAAACAAATTATCCAATTGGGGTACTGAAACTGTAAGTTTCAAGTCCTGTATCGGACACAA
>DBNX01000001.1:0-9247 GCA_002299465.1 Patescibacteria group bacterium UBA661 | reverse complement strand
ACTATAATTTTGGTCTGAGACTCTGTCTAAAAAAGTGGCGCTGAAACCGTAGGTTTCAGCGCCACTTTGAAAACCAAAGACTTGTCTATTGCTTCGAGATGATTTTCAACCAGTCCATCATTTGAGCGGGGAAGATGATGGTGTTGCTTTTTTCTTTAGAAGCTTCTGATATTACCTCCAAGTATCTAAGAACCACTGGATCGGTGTCAAGAATATCACCGGCTTCTTTCAGCTTGAGAGCGGCTTGGGCTTCACCTTCCGCCAAAATAATTTTGGCACGCCTAACCCGCTCTGCCTCGGCCTGACGAGCAATCGCTCGTTGCATATTTTCTGGTATTTCCACGTGTTTAATCTCAACATTCGAAACTTTAATCCCCCACGGATCCGTGGCGACATCAATCACGTCGTGAAGTTTATTATTTATTTTTTCCCGTTCCGCCAAAATCTCGTCAAAAGACGCCTCACCCGACACCCCTCGTAAAGAAGTCTGAGCGAGTTGTTTAGTGGCAAACATATAGTCCTCTACTGCAGTAATGGCTTTGTTCGGATCAGTAATTTTGAAATATAAAACCCCATCAATCCGAACTGGAATATTATCCTTAGTGATCACGTCTTGAGCTGGAATATCCATCGTAACTACACGCAAGTCTACTCTAACCATTGTTTCAATGACGGGAATAATCACAATCAAACCCGGTCCACGGTGCCCCACCAATCGTCCCAAACGAAAGACTACGGCCCGTTCGTATTCCTGAATGACTTTTATACCAGAAACCAACAGGATAAAAGTAACGACAATTAAGGTCAAAATAAAGCCCCCCATAAAGTAAATATTTATTGAATTATTAAACTAACCACTAATCCTTAGCCGACATCACTAGTATAGTATTACCCTCTATTTTTACAATGGTCACCCGATTGCCCGCCTGTAGCGTGCTACCATCAACCGCTCGTGCGATATAGGAATCTCCTTCCAGGGTAATTCTTCCTTGTGGGTTTAAATCATTTTCAAGCATTACGGTTTTTCCGTACCACGCCTCGCTTCCCACTAAAACTGGTTTTCGCAATGTGTCAGCGGAAAATTTACCGAGCAAAACCATTATCCCAGCCAGAGCCAACCATGAACCCGCCACTCCATAAAAAAGCGGTGAGTCTAAGTAGTTAGGAAAAAATGGTTCATTAGCGAAAGTAATTGTACCGAAAATGAGTGTTACCACTCCAGCCAAGCCAACAACTCCAAAACCGGGAGAAAAGGTAAACTCTATTACCAAAAATGCCAGACCTAGGGCAAGCATAAGTAGTCCTAAAGTTGATACAGTAATTGAACCCATACCCCACAATCCCAAGAGAAGAAAAACCACACCAAAAATACCAGCCGACTCTACGTCACCGGTACGTAACATAAAGAAAATTCCAATAACACCAAGCGAGATGAGTAACGGTACCAAAAATGGCAAAGACAAAAGCGACATAAGATTGTCTATCCAGTTCGGTGCCAATCTAGTGACGACCGCCCCCTCGTGTCCTAATATTTCGAGTAGCTGTTCGGTAGAAGTTGCTAGTTCATCAACAACTCCTTCCTGGTAAGCCCTCTCACCACTAACAGTGGTGGCGGTAAAAACGAAATCTTTAATTTCCTCAACCGGCCTGTCGTTCCTAGTCGCTAAAACACTGAGCCACTCAGCTGAGGCGTTGACAATTTTCTCAGCTGCGTCACCACCCTCACCAGTCACCGGTGTAGCCGCACCAATCACAGCGTTGGGATGAGCTGCCGCAATGTCTGACGATAACAATATGAAGACGCCAGCGGAAAGTGCGAAGCCGGTGTCTTTGTAAACATAAACTGCCGTTGGTACAGTCGCTTCTACCAACGCCCGACTGATGTCTTCGGTGGCTTTCAGCAGACCGCCCTGAGTGTTGAGTTCAAGTAAAAATAAATCGGCATTGGCTTGACTGGCTTGTTTCAGAACTCTTTCGATGTACTGAACACTACCAGCGGTAATCTCGCCTGAAACGGTAGCGATGTAGACCTTGTCATCATTGGCTGCCGCTGTCGGAACATAGCTAGCACTGACACTTAGGATGACTACAATTAAAAATATAAACCATTTCATACTTTCTATACTGGCACAGATCGCTTGTTGAGACAATCGGTGTGGTGTCTTTAGGGGGCGGGCTTTAGGCATCCGCCCAAAGCCCGCCCCCTTGACCCCGCAGCGACCCAAAATATCCAAAACAAAAAACGCTAGTCGGGTGTCCATTTTTCTTGTATAGTCTGGTTAATGATTATACTTTCCATCGAAACTAGCTGTGATGAGACAGCAGTCAGTATCATTGAGGCGGTTGGTGATTTTCCCCACGCCACCTACGAAGTCCTCGGTAATTCGCTGTTTTCTCAGATTGATATTCACCGTGAGTACGGCGGAGTTTTCCCAACCTTAGCCAAACGCGAACACATCGCCACCATTCTTCCGATGCTGGAAGTGGCTCTCCGCGAAAGCAAACTACCGACCACCTACACACCAACCCTTACCGCTACAGCGACTGCCGAAATCTACAAACTACTCGCCCGCGAGCATGGTCTGGCTGATCAGTTACTTAATTTTCATCACCAACATGGCAAACCTCTCATCGACATGATTGCTGTAACGAGCGGACCCGGTCTTGAGCCGGCGCTTTGGGTGGGTGTAAATTTTGCTAAAGCTCTTAGTTCACTCTGGCAGATTCCTGCCCTGCCCATTGATCATATGGAAGGACACATTCTTGCCTCCATCTATGATGGACATCATCTGTCTTCATTGGCTTTCCCGGCTTTAGCTCTTCTCGTTTCTGGCGGACATACCGAAATTGTCCTAATGCGTAACTGGGGTCAGTACGAAAAGATTGGAGTGACCCGTGACGATGCGGTGGGTGAAGCGTTTGATAAGGTGGCTCGCCTACTCGGTCTTCCCTATCCAGGCGGTCCAGAGATTAGTAAGTTAGCCGCCTCCGCTCGTACTCAAGGATTGCCACCTTATGCCACTCTACCCACCCCAATGCTCCATTCCGGGGATTTTGATTTTTCATTTTCCGGTCTTAAAACAGCCGTCCGTAATGTAGTTATGGACAAAAATCTATCGACTGCTGAAAAGGCCTCTTTGGCACGTGATTTTGAAGACGTGGTGGTGAAGGTGCTCATTCACAAGTTACGCCAAGCAATCGAACACTATGATGCAAAAAGTATCATCCTCGGTGGTGGTGTCGCCGCCAATACCACCCTCAGAGGAGCGTTTGTTAGTCTGACCTCTCCAGAACTTTACCCAAAATTAAAAGTCTTACTGCCTGACTTGTCCCTTTCCACCGACAACAGCATTATGATTGCGCTGGCTGGGCACGCCCACGCCTCCGAAGCTCTTTCCCCCGAAACTTTCGCAGAAGTCAAAGCCGACGGCAACCGTTCGCTTTAATCTGTCATCCCTAGAGTAGACATAGAAAGGTTGTCATACCATACTATTTAAAGCTCTCAGGTTTCGTGTTACGATGCTTTTCTAAGTGTTTAATATCACACCACCGTGTCAAATCCTCAAAAAACAACTGTCCCTGAGCTTTTCCTACAACCTTACGAACCCAAGGCCCACGAGGAAGCCATTTATGAAAAGTGGGAAAAGAGCGGTTTCTTTAATCCTGACGTTTGTGTTGAAGCTGGCATCGCTACGGCTGACGCTCCGACTTTTTCTATCGTTCTCCCCCCACCCAATGTGACCGGCACTCTCCACATGGGTCACGCTGCTATGTTGGCGGTGGAGGATATTCTCGTTCGTTACCATCGTATGCAAGGCAAGCGCACTCTCTGGATTCCCGGTACTGATTCCGCCGCCATCGCCACGCAGTCGAAAGTCGAAAGTCTTATTTACAAAGAAAAAAAATTGACTCGTCACGACCTCGGACGAGAGGAGCTTTTAAAACAAATCGGAGAGTTTGCCGAAGCAAGTAAAAACACCATCATCGGTCAGACCAAAAGAATGGGTTCCAGTCTCGACTGGTCAAGATACGCGTACACTCTTGATGATAAGCGGTACCGCGCAGTAATGACTGCCTTCGTAAATATGTACCGTGATGGTCTCATCTACCGCGGTAATCGTATCGTAAACTGGGACCCCAAAGGACAAACCACTATTTCTGACGATGAGATTGTGTACGAAGAGCGTCAGGCGACATTGTACACATTCAAGTACAGCCCTGATTTCCCTATCGCTGTAGCCACCACTCGACCAGAAACTAAGGTTGGTGATACGGCAGTAGCAGTTCATCCCGATGACGAACGCTACAAACAATACATTGGACAGACGTTTGAATTCGTTTTTTGTGATGTACCAGTATCGGTAACCATTGTAGCGGATAGTGAAGTTGACCCAGAGTTTGGGACGGGCGCGGTTGGCGTCACCCCCGCCCATAGCAAAATTGACTGGGAAATCGCCAACCGCGCCCACCTCACCCGCCGTCCGCAAGTCATAAACGAATACGCCAAAATGTCTGTTACTGGTCGCTTAAACGGTCTTAAAACAGAAGCAGCTCGCGTGGTGGTTGTAAACTGGCTCAAAGAACAAGATCTTCTCATGGCAGAAAAAACTGTAACTCAAAATGTATCCACTGCCGAACGTACTGGTGCTATCATCGAACCTCTACCCAAGCTTCAATGGTTTATTGCTGTTGACAAAGAATTTACCATCACCCACTCAGAAATACCGGGCGTACAAAGTGGCAGTACCGTGACGTTAAAATCACTAATGGTCAAAGCGGTTGAAAATGACGCTATCAACATCTTCCCCGAACGCTTCAAGCGTGTTTACTATAACTGGGTTGCCAACCTACACGACTGGTGTATCTCCAGACAAATCTGGTTTGGTCACCGCATTCCGGTGTGGTATCGGAATGATGAAATTTATTGCGATGTAAAACCCCCTACCGGCGACGGCTGGGAACAAGACCCGGACACCCTCGACACCTGGTTTTCTTCTGGGCTCTGGACTTTCTCCACTCTCGGTTGGCCAGAGGAAACTGCTGATCTGAAAACTTACCACCCCACAGCTGTCCTTGAGACTGGCTATGACATCATCTTTTTCTGGGTGGCACGAATGATTCTGATGAGCACTTACCACCTAGGGCAAATCCCCTTCCGAAATGTCTATCTGCACGGCTTGGTACGTGACGAAAAAAATCGCAAAATGAGTAAAAGTCTAGGCAATATCATCGACCCCCTTGACCTTATCGCTAAGTATGGGGCTGATGCGGTGCGCCTCTCACTCATTATCGGTGCCGCTCCCGGGAATGACCTTCCGCTTTCTGAACAGAGTATCAAGGGTTACAAAAACTTTACAAATAAAATCTGGAATGTCACTCGCTTTATACTCACTCACACCACTGATTATTCCAACGAGCCAGCCGCCACCTTGACTGACCGCGATCAAGAAATACTCCGCGCCCTACAAGACACCGTCACCGAAATCACTAACGACATCGAAAAATACAATTTACACCTGGCCGCCCAAAAAGCTTATCATTACTTCTGGCACGAATTGGCTGACAAGATTCTCGAAGAATCTAAACCTGTTCTGAGTGGCACCGACTCAGCCGCCCGTCTCACCCGACAGCAAGTTTTAGTCACCTGCCTCACCACCTCACTAAAATTCCTCCACCCTTTCGTGCCCTACGTCACCGAAACTATCTGGCAAGAAATGCCTTCAGACTGGCGAGACCGTGACTTTTTGCTAGTTGCGAATTGGCCAACTGCATCGGGTAAACTTAAATAGCAATCATTGCAGATGCTATAATAGACGATGTTATGGAGCTAGAAATTGCTTCCCGAGATTTTGCTTTTGCTTTTTTATTCGGTCTGATACCGGCGATTTTTTGGCTGTGGTTTTGGTTGCGCGAAGATAAGCGTAAGCCCGAACCGATTCTGTTAATTATCGTCACCTTTATTGCCGGTATGGCGGTCGTACCAGCCGCTCTACCTCTACAAAAAGCCGCTATTGAAATCTATACTGGCTACAACCTCATTGTCGCCTGGGTCATCATTGAAGAGGTGTTGAAATACGCCGCCGCTCTCTTAGTGATACTTTGGAACAAGGCCGTGGACGAGCCGATTGATTTTATTATTTATCTGATCGCTATTGCCTTAGGGTTTGCGGCACTTGAAAACGCTTTGTTTCTTCTCCACCCCTTAACCCTGGGCGAATACATCACCGCCGCCGTCACTGGTTCTTTCCGTTTCTTGGGCGCTACTTTGCTCCACGTCTTGGCTTCTGCCACCATTGGTGTCTTTCTGGCTTTTGCTTTTTATCGGTCTTTACGGGTAAAAATGATTTTTGGCTTGATTGGGTTATTCATTGCTATTTTATTGCATGCTCTCTTTAACTTTTTTATAATTAGGTCGTCAGAACCTGGAAGCGAGAATGGGATTCTTCTTGTCTTCCTTTTTGTCTGGATGGGTATAATCATACTCTTCCTTCTGTTTGAAAAAATTAAATTACTGGAGTTCTCAAAAAAACCATTACTGCGAAAATAAATTAAAAGTCTCATTATGAAGAAACCATCATTCTTAGAACGCCTCACTGGATCAGTCCCCGCCAACGATTACGATCGGATTCTTGACGAGGATCATCGTTTTGGTGATGACAACGACACAGCTGAACCGGCTGATGAAAATTACGTGGAGGATGATAATTGGGACAATACGCAAGAAAAATCAGTCTCCACTCAAGAGGGTGAACTGCCCGTAGATATGTACCAAACTAACGATGCTATCATAATTAAGGCGCTCGTGGCGGGCGTTAGTCCGGCTGATCTCGACATCTCAATCACTCGCGATATGGTAACAATTCGTGGCATTCGTGAAGAATTTCAAGAAACCAACGATGATAATTACTACCACCGCGAACTCTTCTGGGGTAGTTTTTCACGCAACCTTCACCTCCCCGAAGAAGTCGTCATCGACGAAGCAGAAGCTCAAGAACGCCATGGACTGCTCGAAATTCGTTTACCCAAGCTCGACAAACACCGCAGCACCCAACTCCGGGTTAAATCTAATCTCAACCAACAGAAGTAGGGTTCGCGGTCCGCTCGGAAATTAGCTGGGTAGATTTAACATCCCGAGAAAATTTTAGGAAAATCGTAGAGCCAGCAAAAATCCCCGGATGGGGATTTTTGCTGGCTCTGACTGTGCTTGGGGGCGGGCTCGAACCGCCGACCCCTTCCTCTTCAGGGAAATGCTCTACCAACTGAGCTACCCAAGCAAGTGTCGATTATTCTAGCTTGTTTAGATACTAATTTCAACCCATTACTCCTAACTGCCTAGAAATACCACCTGACTGACGACACCCCCACAACCTCATTAAATTAATTTGTATTCTTATGGCTGTCGAATACCGTCAAGTATAGACTTGTTAGCTTCATACCAAGATTGCCAGTTAGTAACATCAGCGCCAACATTTTCTAAAGCGCTAATTTTCGCATTAAGCGTATCAAGGTTGGGCTTAACGTAAATAAAGTAAACATAAGCCATGGTCACAATAATTATGACAAACCACAAAAACCGCAACAATCCAGCCAAAACAACCGACCGTCTAGCCCGGCGGAGCATTTGGTTATTTTCAATCAACAAACGTTGATTTTCTTGCAATAGTCTTTTTATTTCTTCATGATCCCCCGTTTGATTTTCTGGAAACATATTACTGCTAGTGTAGCACGACCTTACGTAGTCTAGTTTTGCTCTAGCCGAGTTCGTGCTACACTTCTCTCCACATCGCCCTTGTAGCTCAATGGATAGAGCTATTCCGTCCTAAGGAAGAGATGTAGGTTCGATTCCTGCCAAGGGCACAAATCTGTACTTAATATTATGAGCAATTTCTAAAAAAGCACTTCACCCGTTGAGTGATTGCTGTATCAAAATCTATGCTTAAAAGCTCGGCGAAAACCGGTCGCTTCGGCTTCCTTAACGGTAAAAGCAAAAAATTCACCCGGTCTGTTTCCAATTACCGTACTATCATATTGTTGATCCATTGGTAAATGGTATATTTTTGTCTCGCTCTCAAATTCCCCAATGTTGATATTACATTTAATTCGCGGAAACTCTCCCGGTGGTTCACTTTCCATAACCTCAACACTTAGAGCCTTTGCCATTTCTTTTGCCTGAGCAGAAAGTTTTGTTGATGTGAAGAAAATTGGTCTTATTTTGTGTTCTCTGAGCATGCTCGAGAAACTCTCAAAACTATTTTGATTTTCATTACTATTAAAATGCTTAATCCAATATTCCATAGTGGTACCAAAAAGTTGAAAAATGTGTTTCTCGTGAATTTCTTTGTATTGCGCCCAATTTTTACACTGAATAATACACACCTCGCCCCCTTTCTTTGCAATAACATCTCTACCCAAGTCATCAAACCCATCAATTATCCCTTTATACTCAATCTCATAACCCTTTTGTGAGAAAAGATAACCAACATACATCTCATAATCTCTACCAATCGCCCACTTTGACTTGTGGCGGTTTTGTATATATCTATCAAGCGCTTTTTGATTACGCTCAACCGGGGGTAAGTTCTTGTACTCCTCTGGCGTTAGGTAATCTCTAACCCTATCTTCAGTATTTTTATTCTTATGCTCATCGTCCTCGTCTATCCTGACTGGTATTTCCTCATCCTCACTTTCTGCAATAACCTCACTAATCCACGGGAATAACTTTTCAAGGTAATTTAATTTGTATGTCACAATCTTGTTTTCCTTCAATAAGATCTTTTTTTCTTGCTTAACCATGCTAACAATCAGTGAAGCGCTTAGAGCTGGGTGACTTTTAGTTCTTAGTGTATCTGCAATTTTTTTGTCTCTAAGTGCAAAGTAATCAGCGTAGGCCTCTGCCAACCAAGGAAACCCTATCGACTTTTGTCTGGCGATTTTTTCGATATCTTCTCTAGCCTTTATCTTAGCAATCTCCAGCAACTCCTCCCTTCTGCTTAATTCTTGTTTTACTTTTTCTGAATATTCATTAAATTCTCGTTCTTTTATTTCTACAGATTCCTGAAATTCCTTCTCTTTTTGTCTTAATGAATCCAAGCGCGGTTTAAGCTCTCGATATTTACTTGCTTCGTTAAAACGTTCGATAAGCCATAAAATAAAAATTACTAGATGAAGTAATAGTACAAACCAACCAAAGATAAATAACCAAAAATAATCTTCCCAAATATAAATTCAACCACTGTGCACTAGAAGT
>DBNX01000031.1:1972-11427 GCA_002299465.1 Patescibacteria group bacterium UBA661 | reverse complement strand
TACTGCACCGTCCACCGCCACGGATTATCCACTCTGATCAAGGGAGTGAGTATACAAGCCTGGACTATACGAACTTGGTGCAATCACTGAAAATTCAGCAATCTATGAGTGCACCGGGGTGCCCTTGGGAGAATGGGTATCAGGAGTCCTTTTATAAAGGCTTCAAACTTGACTTAGGTGACCCTAATCAATACGAGACTTTAGGCGAGTTAGTTGCCGCTGTATATCTCATCATTAACTACTACAACCAACGTCGACTGCATTCTGCACTCAGGCTATCACCAAGACAGTTTGCGGAACAATTGAACCACTAGTATTATTAACTGACTTTAGAAAAGGTGTGCCAATTTTGGGGTACCTTCCAGTTATCCGCAACATCAGGAAATGCGCACCAAGATACGCGAGATGTGGCAAGCTGGAAAAAATATTAAGGAAATCGTAAGCGGGCTGGTTGCCGACTACAAAAACTCATTTGGCAATATAACATCTAAATAATCACGCAAATATAGTATTGTTGTGCTGTAAATGCTACAATTAACCCATAAGCGCAATTTGGGTATGAGTTGACTCGTGTTGCTTACTTTATAAATTTTTAATAAAAATTATCCTATGGACAAAGCAGGGTTCACTAAAATCATTTTACTAGTGTTTTTTGTGGTGGCGGTAGTGCTGGTTTATTCTATTTTTATCAATCGATCAGAGGCTCCAACTCCAGCCCCAGCGCCGACACTAACCCCAGTTGCGGAAGAGGTCGAGCTTACCAGAGCTGATGTCTTGAGCTTGCTTGGATACGAAATTATTGATAGCCAATGTCTGGCGGAAGGAGTAGCTGAGCAGTATCGGTCATGTCGTGTTGATATGGTGGAGCAAAACGGTAGTTGGTCAGTGGCAGTTGTTTATGATGGCTTATACGATGACTCGGTCCGGGCCTCTAAATTGCAAACTAGCATTACTCGTCAGGGTGAGCAGTGGGTGGTTGGTGAACAAGTGCGTAGCTTCCAGTGTCAGCCAGGTCGTGGTCAACAAGACTTCTCTACGGAGTTGTGTAACTAGTATTTGTTGTAAAAAAAATTTTTAGTTAGAAACTTCATAAAGACCAATAAGTTTTTAGCGAGTAATATATTTTTACAAGCCAAGACAAAAAGGAGCCGGTATCAGAATGATACCGGCTCTGTTGTTTTTTTAAGTCCCGGTCAGGCGATGGCCGGAGAAGACTGGGCTCGTCTTACGAATTCCCAGAGCTCTTCTTTTATCCAGTAATAGTCAGTATGACCAGCCTGGGCTGCCAGCTTAGTCAGCTGGCTAATGCGATCGAACAGCCGTTCTTCGGCACCGTTGCTGTGCAGATCCATGGTGGGTACCATGATGTCGGAAAGAGTCGTGATCTTCTGCACCGGATTGCCGGCGACGTCAATGGCTGAACGCAAGCGATCCATACGAACGTGGTCACGACTGCCGTTGTAGGATTGGACATCTCCGCACCGCCCCATCACCACGCCACAGGAGCAAAGAAACAGCACACAAAGACCATGCGGACGCAGGGCACGCCGGACTGTCTCGATGGTGAGGTCAGACATTCGCGCTGAGAGAATGGTGTCGTGGAGCCATTCCATCATTTGCGTGCGGTAACGCACGCGGTTGGCGCCAATGACTGATAGCGGCAGACGAACCAGTCGGTGCTCACTGAGAATCCCAAAATCTTCTCTCTCCACCGCTTCGGCCATCGCCAAGAAGGCGGTGAAGATAGGCAGGTGGGGATGCAGATTGGTCGTCAGGGCCCGAAACAGATCATCAGCCAGAGCTGATTGTTCAGGCCTGGTTTTTTGCAAAGTAGACAAATGACCAGCGTGCAGGCCAGCCATTTCCGGATTTTCGCACTTGTAGCACATGAGGCACCTCGTTTGGTGGTTGAAAGAACTAAATCAGGTGGAATTATTTCCACCCTTTTGCATCCTAGGTCGAAGACACAAAAGGGTAGAAACAATTAAACCTTTGCAAATTCGTGATTGCGCATAAATTTATCACAAGTGCGTTTTAAGCGGTTGTTTTTGTTTAAGTTATAGGCATTTATTAAAATTTCCGACAAGGCATCCTGCCAGTCAACGATTGGTTCTGAGACATTTCTACCGACATTACTATTTTGGGATATACTAGTGTAGGCTTTTTCTCCTAACGTTTTGGTAATAAAATCTTTATCGTCAGGAGTGTTTATTTTATTACCAACAAACAAATATGGTGTAGCGTAAAAATCCATCAGGTCGGCAATTTGTCTAGCGGTTTTCAAGCTATGGAGAGCTGGCTCGCACACGATTATACCAACATCCATACCGGTTACAATTCCGGTAGTCACACCATCAGCGCCCGCCTTTTCGTCTACGACCACAATTTCGCCAGTTTTTAGATCCAACAATGGTAAGTAAACTTTAAGGGGGGTGGTGAGACTATGACTACAAGATTTTCCGTACAAAACGGTGTCGGTTTGTGGACCGGCGACCATTAGTAGTATGCCGTTAGCCAGGGTTGTGGAGTAAGTGCTAGTTACCCAGTCAGTGGGGTTTAGGGTAAACTTTTTTGTATCTGTACTTTTCAAGAAAACATCAGAGTATTTGGCGTCCGCGCTTAAACCAGTATAGTTTAAGATATCTGCCATACTTTCACTTAAGTAACGCACGGCAGGAGTCTCCCCGTGGTTTAGGTTGTAAGATAAATCCATATTATGGTCAGCATCAATAGCCAAAACAGTGTGACCTTGTTTATGCAAAAATAGCGTCATTTGGGTTGCTAATGACGATTTTCCGCTACCACCTTTACCTAAAAAGCCGAGGATCATATTTTTTGATTGAAACCAGGTTTATTTGCCATTAAATGCAAATTAGTTGCATTACTGTAACAAATTATGGGCTGGTTGTACAGTGCTTGTACTGCCGCGGGGTTTACCTAGGGTCCCCCCTAGGTAAACCCCGCGGCAGAGTGACAATAATGCTATACTGCCGTAGTGACAAAACAAAATATTCTCAGTCTGGCCTTAACTCTCGTTCTGGGCATAGTAGCGGGTGTTTATTTGTATATTGTTGGCTTTGCTCCGACTTACCTGCTAGATCCGGTGGACACGGCCACGGAATACTCAGATTTAGTTGTGGTGGTTGATGCTTATGGAAGCTGTGAGGAGACTCGAACTTGCCTGACTTTCCAACTACGTGCTGACGGTACTTACCGGGCATTGTTGTCTGGTGACATCAGTACAGTTCGGGAGGGTAGTTTGACGCGTTCTCTTACGCGCCGTGTCAGTGCGGTTTTGGTAGCAGAGTCACTACAGCCAAACACCGCTTTGCTGGCGACACGCACGTGTCGTTTTGGTGAAACTGGTACCAACTACCGCGTGTTAATAACTCGTGACAGCGTTAATTACTTGCTCGACACCTGCACTACCGACATTAAATACGACGGGGAAGTCTGGTCGATACTCGTTGCGGTGATGCGAGAAATTGCCGCTGAATTTTCTTGAAATTGAAAATAAGAATCAGGGGCGGCTGGTTAGTCAATAATTAGTTTTGTAGGCGAGGGTATTTTTGTTATGATGTGACGATGCAAAGCTACATTTTCTCGCTCATCGCAGTCGTTGTTGGAATTATTCTAATCCCAACTCTAACTTTGGCGGCTACCCCCATTATTCACTCTGTTAATCTTCCGTATGAATCATTCTCGATTAATCCCAATCTTGATGACCGTACAGTTTATTTAGGGCTGTTATCCGGCGATCCGCATCTCTATGAAATTACTGTGGGCAGTAATCAGGTGCTGACAGTTTTGCTAAAACAACCTTGGCAAGAATTCCCAGTTCCACTTTCTTTCATTTTAGTTCGTGAAAAGGAGGGAAATTTGGGAGTCTCAGAAATTGGTCGCTTTGGCGGTCTAGATACAGAGTGGAAATCTGGGTGGCAAAGTGCGCTCGGGGCTTCGGTGTTGGTCAGTGAACCAATTCAATACACACTAGCACCCGGAGTCTATCGTTTTGAAGTCAGTGCACCGAATAATGAGGGTAGATATTTACTTGTTCTGGGCGAAGGTGATACGTCTGGATATGTAGACAAGTGGCGTGAGATGACAGCGGTTCAGGATTTTTTTGGTCTGAGTTCACTTCGAGTGTTAGTTTCAACTTTATTTCTTTACCCATTTGGAATCATAGTTTTACTGAGTTTGATTTACTTGACTTGGCGGTGGCAGAGACGTAAATAGCTATGCTTAAACTAGTCATTATTGTGGTGGCCTTAGCGGTATTTGCTTATTTTATGCACCAAGCTTTTCTGGGGCAACTCTAAATCTATGAAACAGTGGTATGTCTATATGGTGAGATGTGCGGATGGGTCGCTTTACACTGGTATAACCACTGACGTAAAAAAACGAATCAAGGCACACAATGAGTCAACAACGGGAGCGCGGTATACGCTGAGCCGGCGTCCGGTACGGCTGTGTTATGAGAGTGCTTGGCCAGATAGATCGAGTGCCGCGCAAGAAGAGTGTCGCATCAAAAAATTATCACGCTTGGAAAAGTTAGCTTTGTGTGTTTAGGTAGTCTCCCGCCTAGGGTTACCCTGGGCGGGACAAAAAGTTGAGTTGTGCAGACGGTTGCTTTTGTTTAATTCAAATATACAATAAGCAAGGGATTCAAAAGTTCATTGACACTTTTTTGGAGAAAATGATGGAATCTATTGATTTTTTCTACGGTCTGCTGGGTGAATTGGCGTGGTGGCAGTACTGCCTGGTGGTGGTACTTCTCACTCAACCAACTATCCTAGGAGTGACTCTCTACTTGCACCGAGAACAAGCGCACGGATCTATTAAGCTCCATCCACTCGTAGCTCACTTTTTCCGGTTTTGGTTGTGGCTCACAACCGGTATGAAGACAAAAGAGTGGGTGGCAGTCCACCGCAAGCATCACGGGAAATGTGAGTTGCCGGACGACCCGCACAGCCCAGAACAGAAGGGTTTGTGGCGAGTGTTGTTTTTTGGGGTTCACTATTACCGTGAGGCAGCTCGTCTGCCTAGCACGTATGAATACGTACGCGGTTTGCGGGGGGCGAATCTGCCCGATGATTGGCTCGAACGCAATCTGTACCAAAAACGTAATTGGCTTGGATTGAAGTTATTGTTGATGGTTTATGTGGTTTTGTTCGGGATTCCGGGGTTGGCAATTTGGTTGCTCCAGTATCTGTGGATTCCAATTCACGCCGCCGGCATCATAAACGGTGTCGGACACGCGTTAGGTTATCGTAATGCTGACACTAGAAATGGTGATGGCACCAACCCCGACGCCTCAACCAACATCGTTCCTTGGGGGGTTTGGATTGGTGGTGAGGAGCTCCACAACAACCATCACCTCTATCCGACCTCAGCGAAGTTTTCGCAACGTTGGTTTGAGGTGGATATTGGGTGGGGGGTCATAAACTGCCTCCGCTTACTCCGTCTGGTTGAGGTGAGACACGTCTCATGCTTACCCAAAGTTTCGGCAAAGGTCGCCACGGACGAGGAGCTTCTCCATGTTTTCCAACACCATCGTTTCCTGATTGCGCGGTGGTTCAGGCGGGCGGCGGAGCGTGAGTTGCTTACCTCTTCTTTGCTACGTGATCGGTTCGAGAAATTTATGCGCGGGAGAGGCAAAGACTCTGTCACTAAAGAACAGCTGACAGAGTGGGTGGCGGAAGTGCGTGCTACTGGCAAGAAAAAGCTGGTTGATTTCTCCAACAAAGTTCGCCGACTACGTGAATACCGTAGTCACAAAATGTAAAAAACGTGGTAATTTGTCCGCAGCGAGTACTCGCTGCGGACTTTTGTTTTTTTAACTCTTACTTCACCGAGTTTGTTCAGGGTAAATCATGGGTAGATAAGTCACTTTGTGCGGTTGTACAAACACTAGACAATCTCTTAAAGAATCGGTATGCTACAGGCGCTTCTTAGGCACGATCTCACTCACCGTGCCTTTGTCTTTTTTGAAGCTCTCGGAACACATTTATTTAGGAATAGTTTATTGTTTTGATTATGAATCAGGAAATTAGAAATATCGCCATCATCGCTCACGTCGACCACGGTAAGACGACGCTTACCGATGCTTTGATGGAGCAAACCGGTGCGCGTGAAGGCGAAGCGTCTATGGACAGCAATGCTCTTGAAAAAGAACGAGGCATAACTATTTACGCTAAAAACACCTCGATTGAATACCGCGGGACAAAAATCAACATTGTTGACACCCCTGGGCACGCTGACTTTGGTTCGGAAGTGGAGCGGGTTTTGCGCTCTATAGACTCGGTTTTGCTGGTTGTCGATGCTCAGGAAGGACCGATGCCACAAACGCGTTTTGTGCTTAAGAAGTCTTTGGAGCTCGGTCTTAAGCCAATTGTGGTTATTAACAAAATTGACAAACCAGCCGCTGATCCAGCTCGGACGGAGGAGCAGGTCTTGGAGCTTTTTTTGGAACTGGGAGCCAACGACGAACAGTGCAATTTCACCACGGTTTATGCTATCGGCCGGGAAGGTGTGGCTAAACGGTCTTTGGCTGATGCGAATGTTGATTTGAAACCATTGCTGGATGTTATTTTGGAGAAAGTTCCACCGGCTCGGGGTTATGTTGCGGATGAGTCACTGCGCGCTCAGGTTTTTAACTTGGGTTACGATAACTTTTTGGGACGATTGGCGGTGGCGCGTGTCTATGAAGGTAAAATAAAAGCCAATCAAGCGCTTTTTATTAAACACGAAGGGGAGACAGTGGTAAAAAAAGGTAAGGTGGTAAAATTATCGACCTTCAAAGGTGTTCAAAAAGTCGAAACGGATACCGCTTGGGCTGGAGATATTGTGCTATTGGCTGGTTTTTCAGACATTAACATTGGTGACACATTGGTCGATAGTGAAGGAGTCGAACCGTTGCCATCGATAAAAGTGGATGAACCAACTATTGCTTTGCAGTTTATGCCTAACTCCTCGCCTTTTGCTGGACGGGAAGGTAAGTACGTGACTTCACGACAAATTCGCGAGCGACTAGAAAAGGAATTGGAGATAAACGTGGGACTACAAGTGGATTTTGCGACCGGTGATAATTTTGAAGTGCGGGGTCGAGGGGAAATGCACATCGCCATTTTGCTCGAGAATATGCGACGTGAGGGTTATGAATTGGCAGTCTCGCAACCACGGGTAATCATCAAAGAAGAGGACGGACAAAAACTCGAACCGTTTGAAGAAGTGACGATTGATGTGCCGGCCCTTTATCAAGGATCTGTTATTGAGCGCTTGGGCAATCGAGCTTTCATTATGACCAATATGATTACCCACGATAATCAAGTGCGGATGATATTTGAAGGTCCAACGCGCGGTCTTTTGGGTTACAAGAATCAGTTTATTGTTGACACAAAAGGGGAGGGGATTATGGCTTCGCGGGTGGTTGGCTTTAAGCCGTACGCTGGAGAAATCAAGAAACGCCAAGTGGGTTCAATGGTTTCAATGGTGCAAGGAAAGGCGCTTGGTTTTGCACTCTTTTCTCTGCAGGACCGCGGACAGCTCTACATTAACCCGGGAGTGGAGGTTTACGAGGGGATGGTGATTGGTAACACCAGTAAAGGTGAAGAGATGGTAGTGAATCCTACGAAAGGCAAACAATTAACCAATATGCGCGCCTCTGGCTCGGATGAGGCGATTGTACTTACGCCACCGAAGGTAATCACAATTGAGACCGGACTAGAAATTATGTCTGATAATGAGTATTTGGAAGTTACTCCCGAGAGTGTGCGTTTGCGTAAGGCTAAACTCAAGGAAAACGAAAGAAAGCGGGAGTAGGGAGTTGGTGGGGATAAAGCGGCGCGACCTTTAGGTCGCGCCGCTAAGTTCTGCTACAATAGCAAGATATGAGAGTTTTTGGTGTTATTTCACTCCTTATTGCTGTGACGGTGGGAGTGTGGTGGTTGGTGCAGGTGTCTAGTCCAGCCACCTCTCCAGTCACCGATGATAGAATTGACTACCGAGAAGCACTAGAAGCGGCGCGGGCAATTCCTGGTGCCCCAGCAAGGTAAGCCTCTGCCAACTATAAACCCAGAGCTTCTAACCAGGTTTTTAATTCCGCGCCGGCTAGCTTGCGGTACTGATTAGGTTTCAACTTGTCGAGTTTGATATTCATAATGCGGACTCGTTTTAGCGATTGTACTTGGTAGCCAAGAGCAGCACACATCCGGCGGATTTGGTGTTTTTTGCCTTCCGTGAGAGTGAGGGAAAAGCGTTTTGAGTTGTTAGGATGCGGAGAGATACTGGTTGTTTTGGTTTTATAACCCTCAATAACAACGCCCTTACTCATCATGGTCGCAAATGCGGGAGTGATGTTTTTGTCTACAGTTACGTCATATTCCTTTTCGCGTCCGGCAGAGGGCTCTAGTAACCGACCCGTTACCCGGCCATCATTGGTGAGAATAATGAGGCCTTCTGAATCTTTGTCTAACCGACCAACTGGTGCCAGGCCCGCCACGCCAAAGTCTTCGGCGATTTTTGTCGTGATGTCAATCTCATTCTGGGCGGGGGAGTGAGTGATAACACCGCGACCTTTGTAGTAGGCGAGATAGGTGCGAGTCGGGGTTTTGGTGGTAAGTGATATTTTATCCTCAGGTGTAACTAACTGCCCCAGTTTTGCTGGTAGACCATTAATCAGGATTTTTCCAGCAGCAATCAGAGCGTCCGCTTCGCGGCGGGAAGCGATTTTTTGCTGAGCCAGATATTTGTTGATACGAATTGCTGAGTTGGGTTCAGTCATTTTTTAATTATACCATAAAACTCTATTTTTTTCAACTTTTGTAACAGCTCGGTACTTTGTAAGTAATTGCACGTTTAAGGCACTTTTTACCCATAGCAAACACAAAAATTGTCTAGTTGAAAGTGGTCTAAGTCCAAAAACGAATTTAATAAAAATATTCCAATTTTAACTAAGTAAATAGGAAGTTCTGGTGGAGGTGCTTCCAGCTACTGAAAGGGTTATTTTTTGCATGCTTTATCTAACACCATACCCGTCTTACTCTTATCGACAACGATCGCTACAATAAAGCACCTTTTCCCATTGCCCTCGTAATTTCCAACTTTTTCGGTTAGAAAATGGCTTGAGACAATTTTGGCAGATTTTCACTTCTTTTATTTTTGCCATAGTTAACTGTATTGTCATCGAGTATACTGAATAAATATGAATGAAGCCACCGTTATTTACCCACATCAATTAATCAAAAACCACCCCGGCCTTGCCCAAGGACGCCCGATATATCTAGTGGAAGAACCGCTCTTGCTTACTTATAATCCTATCCATCGCCAAAAACTGTTATTTCACCTCGACACCCTAGACTACTACGAACAGTACTTGCTTAAAAAAGGTTATGTTGTGCATCGTCTATTAATTAAAAATTATCATTCCACCTCAGATATTTTTAATAAAATAAAAA
>DBNX01000031.1:0-1654 GCA_002299465.1 Patescibacteria group bacterium UBA661 | reverse complement strand
AATAAAAAACAACAACATTAGCATCGTTCATATTGTTGATACTACTGATGATTATCTGGAGCGTGCCATCCTAAAAAGCGGTTTGATTCGTATTTGGTACGAATCTCCGCTTTTTATACTACCCCGCGAAGAAGCTAAAGACAGGTTTGTCAAAAGTAAGCGCTTTATGGCAAATTTCTATAAGCAACTGCGAATTGATAAACGTATTTTAATCACTGCTGAACAAAATCCAGTGGGTGGTAAATGGAGTTTTGATAACGAAAATCGCAAACTAATTCCCCAAAATAAATTGTTGCCGGAGGACATCACGGTCACGGTCGCTGCCGACCGTGACCGTGATGTCCTCGCTAATATCCCAGCCGAGCAATACGGCGAAGCTGGTCGCTGGCTTCCTACCACCCACCGAAACGCCGAAAAATATCTCGCTGATTTTCTAAAAAATCGCTTGTCTTTATTTGGTGATTATGAAGATGCCATCCACGCCAACCACACTCGTCTTTGGCACTCCACCTTATCGCCCCTACTTAATGTCGGACTTCTTACCCCTAAACAAGTGCTGGATGAAACGATTTTATTTGCAGAAAAAAATAATACTCCAATTAACTCTCTGGAGGGTTTTGTTAGGCAGATTCTTGGCTGGCGCGAATTTATTCGCGCCAGCTACGAATGCGATGGTCACAAAATACGTAATCAAAATTTTTTCAACCACACCGGCGCGTTGTCGTCGAGTTTTTGGACCGGCACCACTAACCTGCTACCACTTGATCATGCTATAAAAAACGCCTTACGTGCTGGGTATACTCATCATATTGAGCGACTAATGGTAATGGGTAATGGATTCTTGCTTTTAGGCGTTCACCCAGACGAAGTGTACCGTTGGTTTATGGGTATGTATATTGATGCTTATGATTGGGTGATGGTGCCTAATGTTTACGGAATGAGTCAGTTTGCTGATGGTGGAAGTTTTGCTACTAAGCCCTATATCAGCGGTGCTAACTACCTTCGCAAAATGAGTAATTACCCAAAAGGTGACTGGGAAGAAATCTGGACCGCTCTTTTTTGGTATTTTATCAACCAACACCAAAAAATTTTTCTTAAAAATCATCGCCTCAGGATGATGCCTCAGCTCTGGCAAAAGCTGAGTGAAGACAAAAAGAAACATTATCTTAGCGTAGCCAAAAAATTCATTGCCAGTTGTATTAAATAGAGTGATTATGAGTTTACTTAAACAGTTTTGCCCTGGTCGCAAAGCGACCAGGGCAATCTCAAAGCGGACGCAACCGAAACTCTAAGTTTAAGTGACCGCTTTGCGTCGAGGCTTCTTCGTATTTGAGAAGCTCAATTTTTAAGTAACCTTTGTGCCGAGGCAGAAAGTGTCTTAACAACTCGTTTTCTTTGGCGATGATCACATCGATGATGTCACGCACATTTATACCTAAAGTACGTAGTTGTTGAAGCGAGATCAAACTTCCGTCAAGGTTGCATACAGCAACGTAGACACTTGGATTATACCCACAATACTCGGGTTGACCAGGAGTGGTTAGGCGTCTAACCATAAACTGGTCGTGAGTAAAAACAGACAGTCTCATTGCTAGTCTCCTGACTAAAATAAAGACACGTATTAATTTTTACTATAAGGCCTCAATTTGGGAGG
>DBNX01000028.1 GCA_002299465.1 Patescibacteria group bacterium UBA661 | reverse complement strand
CTCCCAAATTGAGGCCTTATATTCTGGGGCAGGCATCCACTCATCGAGAGATATTTTGCTGACTCGGTTGTCCATGATGGTTGACACGAGCCGTCGGCCAATATCCTTTGTCTTCTCCGCAAGCGGAGAGAGCTTTTTTCTGGCTGCGTCAGCATGCAACCAAGCTTCGTATACCAAAGCACAGCACTGCCAGTAGGCAAATGTGTGAGACAGACGTTCGGAAACGTCAGGTGTTTCTTGTGTCATCTGACACCTCCTTTGTTGTTTCAAAGAGCCCAAAATGAGCAATTTATCTTGAATTTAATCATATTAATGCAATATGTCAAGATTTAGCGCTGGATATTTACTTCTGCCAAACGAGAGCTTTTTAAGCCTGACATGATTAGGTGTGTACTGTACCAGGAATGCAGCCTAACATTTTCAGACACGTTTTTTCTAATGGCCGTCGCGAACGATCAAAGCCTGTCTTTGTTCGACTGCACCTAAGCAGCCCTTAGAGAAAGGCTTGCAACACCCAAAAAATTCCTTTCCTCTTTTTGGCGACATCCCCCTGCGCACCCTCCACTTTTAAAAAGGTAGAGAAATTTTTACGGTTGCTGCGCGCGGAGTACGAGCGCGCCCCGAGGCGCATTTCTTCGCATCACCACGCACACCAATGCGTACACAGAAAAGTACAAAGCCACCACGCACTCCGCGTATTGCCAGTTCTGTTCAAAGTAAGTTTGAGCGAGGATGAGTATTTCTTCACAAATCTCTACTTACTCGGAAGATAACACCGAAACAAGGCACTCCGAAGTCGCCTACTGCTTAGTCAAGACGAAGTCTCGTTTGGTGACCCTACGGAGAATCGAACTCCGGCTTCAAGGATGAAAACCTTGCGTCCTAACCACTAGACGATAGGGCCGTACTAATTTGCCTTAATGACTACTCATGCCAAGTAGACAAATCGAGTCGGATATTTATACCAGAAAATACTAAAATAGTGAAGTCTGTATTTTAGTCTAAATCAGTCATCGCAATTCATTATCATTGCTATTAAGCGCAAAAACCAGTACGGTATGGTGATGAATGAGTTGGAATTATGCCAGCGCTTGCTACGGGAAAAATACCAAGGTATAGCAACTAAAGATTACGCGACTGATTGCGCGCGTCTTAAGGCTGGTGAACCCTATGCGTATGTGGTTGGTTTTGTTGATTTTTTGAATGTACACATTGACTTGTCATACCGACCAATGATTCCCCGCCCTGAAACAGCCTTCTGGGTAAAAAAGGCTATTGTCGAGTTACAAGCCACAGCTCGACCACTCCGTTTAGCCGACACCTTTGCGGGAGCGGGCAATGTTGCTTTGGCTCTACTCACACACCTCCCCACCGCGGTGGTAACCATCTCCGAAATTGATCCTCAGTTAGCCAAGCAGATTAATAAAAATCTCGCGGACAATAAAATCTCCCCCGCTCGCGCTGAAGTAATAACTGCTTCTGGACTAGATGGCCTCCGTGGTTTTTATGATGCTATTTTTGCGGTACCGCCTTATGTTCCTTATGAAGCCTTGCCGGAACTAGACAAAGAGATGATTGAATACGAACCCCACCTCGCTTTTTTTGCCAAAGAAAATGGTCACGAGTTTCATCGTTTGCTACTTGACAGTGCTTTCCCACTTCTTGCGCCTGGCGGCTCTCTCTACATGGAAGCTGATTTTGACCACAACGCTACCATCAGACACTTAGTAAAGCACTCTAAACAACCTTGGTGTTCACTTGAATTTTGGGAAGATCCTTACGGAGCGACTCCTAATGTTGTTTTGCGTAAATAAAGATTCTCTGGTAGCGAATAATACCCGATGGATTTAGAGAGATTTTGACCGACACTACCCATGCCACGGCTTTCTATACAGCCGATCCCCGCGTGCCAGATTTCCACGCTTCGTCTTGTCTCACTAAGAGCTCCCCCGCCCTTTCTGGTTCACGCATCACCTCTTCGACAATGCGTTCAGCGCGTATGCCTTGGGAGGCTTTTACCAATATGACATCACCCGGCTTGAGGAAGACTTGTAGTTCTCGAGCCGCTTGTGTGGCGTCTTCGTACTGAAAAATCTGTGTTTCTGGAAGACCGTATTCCAAAGCTCCTTCGGCAATTTTTCTGGCTCTAATTCCAATCGTAAATAATACATCGACACAACTAGCTGCCACCTGACCAATCCGTTCGTGTTCTCGTGCCGAAAATCGTCCCAATTCCAACATATCTCCCAAGACCGCTATCCGGCGTTTAGCGTGTTTGATTTCTTTGAGAGTGACGAGAGCTTGTTCCGTTGCAATCGGTGAAGCGTTGTAGGTATCGTCAATAATTACCGTGCCCTTAATACCAGGAATAACACACATCCGACCGGGGGCTGGGTTATGTTCAGACAGGGCGGTAGCGGCATCTTCTAAAGATATTCCGCACTGCATACCAACCGCCAGTGCCCCGGTAAGGGTATAAACGGACTGCACACCCACCACCCCCCGCACTCGTACCGTCACCGCTTCAGCAAAATGCGAAACCGTAAACTGCACCCCCGCTGGCAAATCATCTTCGTAGAAAAATTGATCAGCACTAGCGGTAAAATGAGCTGGTAAGAGACGACTAAAACCGATGGTCTTTTGTCGTATGTATGGCAACTGACTTTTTATTATTTCATCATCGTGGTTGTAGATAACAACTCCTTCTGGCTTGAGAGCTTCTACCAAGCACATCTTCTCCGCCACGACCGCTTCGGGACCAGTAAAAAACTCAACATGTACCGGTACATCAGGAAAACGTGTCAACACCACCATATCGGGTTTAATCCAAGCGCTCAATTTGACCATATCACCCGGACGATCTACCCCTGTCTCCAAAATCAAATAATTGGGGTACGTTTTAGAAAACAGCGCAATCAATAATCCGTCAAAAAGATTCTTAAACCACAAAAATGGATTATTCCAAGCGTTCGGAAGCCCCAGTACTGTGAGCGGTACTCCAATGTCAGAATTAAAACTCTTTTCACTTTTACGAGCCGAGACATGTTGTTTCAAAACTGTGTAAATCGCATCTTTCATCGAAGTCTTGCCTACGCTTCCGGTGACGGCAATAATAATTGGCCTATGCCGGCGTAGTAGTAATTTAGCTTCAGCCGTTAGTAGCCAGACCACGATTGCTTTTAGTAGTGAGTGCATATTGAAAATATTTTATCTATCTTTAACGATCGGGTGGAATATCGTAATAATTGATTAAAAATCTAGTGATTTCCATAAACGGGTGGGCCAAAGTCTCTGACGCAAATCTTACTCCTTGCGGTTCTACAGTATACATGAAAACTATGAATCTGGGCTCAAAAGCCGGAAAATAACCAAAAAAAGAGTGTAAATAACGGTCTTTGTAATAGCCGCCGCCCACCACGTCAGCGATCTGTGCTGTTCCCGTCTTAGCGGCAACCGTATGGTTAGGTAACGCCACCGTACCTTGCAGCAAGGCGTCGTCTACAACATTTTTAAGCATCCGCGATATCTCTTCGCTGGCCTCGGTGGAAATAACTTGTTGTCCCCGTGGAGGTCTTATCTCACGCATGGTACCATCTTCGTAGTTAATTTGATGAACAAGATGGGGTGTGACTAAATAACCACCGTTGCCCAAGACCGCCAATGCTCTGGTGGCGGCAATTGGCGTCAGGGCAATACCCTGTCCGAAAGAGGCGGTCACGTATTCAACTTGTCGTGGAGAATTAAGGTTGTCAGCCAATCCGCGGACTTCATTGGGGAGATCAATGCCGGTCTCGCTGTCAATTTTGAAATTAAAAAAATATTCACGAAATCTTTCTCGACCCAATCTATCCACAATGAAGGACATACCGGTATTAAGCGATTGATTGAAAGCTTCTTGCATAGTTACCGTCCCGCGTGCCCGACCATCATGGTTGCGAATGGTAAAACCGTCAAAAGTCACTGACCCGCTATCGTAATAAGTGGTGTCTGGTGTTATGACATTGGCATCTAAGCCCGCGGCTATGGTTAGGGCTTTAATGGTCGAACCAAACTCATACACATTTTCTACCAGCGGATTCTGAAAAACCTCAATACTCGTCGTTCCGCGGTTGTTTAGATCATAGGAAGGTACAGCACTAAGCGCATAAATCCGTCCCGTGTTGGGGTCCATAATTATCGCACCAGTTAATCTGCTTTCAAATTGTTTATGGGTTCGGTAAAGAACGTTATCCAGCATACGAGCGACCGTTGGTTCAATTGACGTAACAATGTCTCCTTTTTTGTTATCGTCTTTTGAATAAACTAATCCGCCAATATCAGCAAAAATTTCCGCGAACACATTCACTGTTTTGATTTCCTGATCACGGAACAACAAACGGTCGTAATGACGCTCCAGGCCGTATTTACCATGCAAATCAATTTCTGAACGATCGGTAAAACCAACAAAACCAATCGCCCGCGCGGAAAGATTATCACCCGGATAGAAACGCCATTGATTTTTAAATAAAGTGACACCGGGTAAACCTAACTGTTGAATTGGTGTGAAGGACTCTCGTGGCAAGGTTCGTTCAACTTCTACATAAGTGCGATCGGGCAGAGTAGCTTGTCGCTGACAACGCTCTGGCGAAATTGTTAAAAATGGTTGCAGGGCTGAGCAAGTTTTATCAGCGTCAGTAATTCGGGTTGGGTCAAAAACTAGCAGATAACCCGAACGAATCGAAGCGGCGGCTAATTTTGAACCGTCGCGCGTAGTAAAAAAAATCGATCCCCGCGAATAGGCAGATTGTCTGGTCTGTATGTACTGATCCTCAGCTTTCTCTGCGTAATAATCACCCTGTACAATTTGAAGGTAATACATTCTTCCTATCAACAGTAAGGCGATGCCGACAATAATGCTGATGATAAGGCGTATCCTGAAAATGGTAGCTCGACGCATAGACAAACCCTACTCAATGTTTGAATTTGAAATCAATACTAGACTCTGATTATTATTTCTGGCGATAAATATTTTTTCACCCAGAGCATTAAACTCGCCTCTCTGCGCCATTTTTTGATTGACTTTGTGCTGAGCTTCAATGTAAGCCGATTCTAAATCAGCAATTTGCGAAACTAATAGTTTAGACTCACGTTCCAGTTCTTCCTGGGTTACAACATGAACTACCGATAGACCTAAAAAATACATATAAGCGAACACACTGAGACACAGCAATCCGAATAAACCGGCTGTGACGTAGTATCGATTAGTAGGCGCGACTCTCCATTTCATAGTAATTAAATTATTTTTCTGATACCTCGCAATTTTGCGCTTCGAGCGCGCGGATTTACTGATAATGTTTCGCTGGTGGGTGTAATTGGTCGACGTGTGATAATTTCAAACTGACCAGTGCTAGCCAACTCTCGAAAAGTTAGTTTGACAATGCGGTCTTCCAAGCTGTGGAAGGTAATGATAGCCAGTACTCCGCCCGGAGCCAGTAAAGACAGTGCGTCCGGAATGAAGCGTTCCAAAATTCCCAACTCATCATTCACAGCGATACGGAGGGCCTGAAACGTTCTGGTGGCTGGGTGAATGCGCTTGTGCTGATTTCGCGGCAATACGGAAACAATGATGTCAGCCAGCATTTTAGAAGTTGTAATCGGGTTCTCTTTTCTCTTCTCAACTAACGCCCGAGCAATTCTTCTCGCCGCTCTCTCTTCCCCGTACCCATAAATGACATTAGCAATGTCTTCCTCTTTCCAACCATTCACAATGTCGTAAGCGGTGAACGGATAATCTTCTGGTTTGCCGTAAGTCATTATTAAAGGTTCATCGTTCATAAAAGAAAAACCTTTTTTGCCAGCGGTAAACTGTTCACTCCGCCAACCCAAGTCGGCCAGAATTGCCTTAACCTGCTTTATCTGTAAAGAACGGGCTACCTCTACGATTTCTGAGAAATTGCTGTTTACAAAATGACAGCGTGGTCCATTGCTTTGAACTTTCTCTGGTGCCGACATTAGAGCTGTTTCGTCAATATCTAGTCCGATGTATGTTCCCAAATTAGACAACCGAGAACATATCTCACCAGCGTGTCCACCGGCGCCATAAGTGGCATCAATGACAACGCTCGTCGGCTCAAGACCGAGCAGATCAACTGCTTCTTTTTTTAAGACGGTGATGTGCTCCATGTAGATTGAGTTAAAGGACGCCTATCTCTCCCAATTTTTCTGCTAAAGCATCGGCTTGGGTTTCGATTTTGCGCTTATACTCAGACCATTTCTCCTCATCCCAAATTTCGATACGATTGTGAATTCCGGCTAAGACTACATTAGTCGCCAAAGTTGCAAAATCTTTCAAAAAGTCTGGAACGAGAATACGTCCAACTGAATCTACCTCCACCTCAACCGCTCCACTCAAGAAGAATCGATTGAAACTTCTTGTATCCGCCTGTCCGAGTGGGAGTTGACCAATTTTTTCAGTGATCTTCTCCCACTCTCGGAGCGGATATACAAAGAGACAGTTATCAAGTCCCCGAGTGACAACAAGCTTTTTCCCAAGTTCCTTACGCCATTTAGACGGTAAGGACAGCCGTTTCTTAGGATCCAACGTGTGCTTGTATTCGCCAATCAGCATACTTGATTAGTCTATATGACTTTCGCCACATTTTCCACTATCTCCCACCACTCCTACATTCTATACCACATTCTCCCACTTACAAACCACTTATACACACCCCATTTGAATACATGGTTTACGAAAAAGCAGCGCGGCGCCTAAAGGCGCCGCGCTGCTTAATTAAAAATAAAAAACCACCATTGAATTTTCAACGGTGGTTTTTTTGTTCAACTAACCAAACGTTGCGAGAATCAATTCTTCGATCGGACTAACGGAAATAATTGCACATCACGAATTGGCCTGTCTTCGAGAATGGCAAAAAGTCTTTCCCCAAAACCAAAACCACAAGCTGGTGGCATACCATGTTCAAGCATCTCAACAAACTCATAATCAAACATCATCGCTTCCCGATCACCCTGCGTGATAAGTTCTTGCTGTAGGGAAAAACGTTCGTGTTGTTCTAGTGGATCATTCAGTTCTGAATAACCATTACCAACTTCCGTACCCGCGATAATCGGCTGGAAACGCTGTGTCGCCCCGGGCTTGCCGACCACTTCTTTCGCTAGGGGTGAAACTAATTTAGGATGATTGATAAGAAACGCTGGACCAGAAATCTGCTTGCGACAATACTTCCACAAGGTATCGGTTAAACGCTCTCGATTCCCACCTTCATATTTGACATTAAGTTCTGTTAATTTTTCCTTTAGCTGCTCATCTGAAGCCCTATCTAAATCGAGACCAGTCTGTGCCTTGATTTCGTCTTTGTAATCAATTCTTTGCCACTCCTGTGCTAAATCAAAAACTTGTCCATTTCGCGCGAAGCTAGTCTTGCCATAAACCTTAAGCGCAATTGTTCGGTACAATTCTTCCACCAACTTCATTCCATCTTCATAATCCGCATACGCTTGGTAAAACTCCAGATTAGTAAATTCCTGTAGATGATTTACGCTACTGCCTTCATTACGATACACTCGCCCAATCTCAAAGACTTTTTCAAAACCAGCCGCCAATAGACGCTTTTGCCACAACTCCCCAACCGAAATTCGTAAAAATACATCAATGTCGTAATCGTTGTGGTGAGTGACAAATGGTCGAGCTTCTGCCCCACCCGTTGTTAATTCCAAAGTCGGTGTCTCCACTTCAAGAAAACCCCGCTCTTTCATAAACTCTCTTGTCACATCCCAAAACCGTGCCTTTCGCCAAAACAAATCTCTAAGCTCATCCCGGGTCAGTAAATCAAGATAGCGTTTCCGTAAACGCTCTTCTTCGTCTTGTAGACCGTGATACTTATCTGGTAACGGCAATAAAGATTTGGTGACCATCTGCCAAGCTTGCGCTAAAATTGAACGTTCGCCCCGCTCTGTAGTAAAAACCGTACCCGTAGCGGAAATAAAATCACCACCATCAACCGTCGCTGTAAAAAGTGAAAATGCCTCTCGAGACAGAACGTCTTCTTTATAGACCAACTGAATGGTACCGCTCGCGTCTTTCAGAACCACAAAAAGAATTGCTCCTTGACCGCGTATCACCATCACCCGACCAACCACACTAACTACAGTACCAACTGTCGCCAAAGTTTCGTATTCACTGTGAATCGAATTAATCTCGTGCGTTCGCGTGACTCGCGCTGGATACGGATTACCGTGCTCTTTTAGAATAGCGAGTTTTTTAATGCGCTCAGCACGCACTTCATCAAGTCCAGACATAGCCAGTATAGTAGCGTTTATTTAGAACAAAAGCAAAAGCCCCGCGCCTTTGGCGCGGGGCTTTTGCTTTTGTTCTACTCCACCTTCAACACTTTATATTTTTGTTTGCCGGCCGGGGTTTCAAAGACAAAGTCATCACCTTTAGATTTACCAATCAGGGCTTCCCCCAAAGGCGAGAGGTACGACAATTTGCGTTCATGAATATTTGCTTCATCAGAACCAACAATGGTATAGACACGACTTTCTTTATCTTTATCTTTTTGAATTGTCACTACCGAACCAAGACTAACCGCTCCACCTTTTTTATCGTGCGCAACAATTTTTGCTTCCTTAATAATTTTTTCTAAATATGAAATACGCTCTTCGATAGCTGACTGCATATCTCTTGCCTCTTGGTATTCAGCATTCTCAGATAAGTCACCTAGACTGCGTGCGTATTCGAGTGACTCCGCCACTTCTTTGCGACGAACGGTCTTCAGATGATCAAGTTCTTTCTTTAGTTCATCGAACTTTTCGGCGGTCAAAAATGCTTGTGTATCATTCATACTTAAAAATATAATTTACCCAATTATACGCACTTCATTTTACTGGTCAAATTATTCATCTGACTTTATTCACTTGCAATATATTCGGGTCTGTGCTCCGCCATCCACGCCACGACATCACCCATGATGTTTGTAGCCCCTAAAGTGTTGGTGCGGGGCGCTCTTTCCATCATAATCACAAAAGCGTACCGCGGATTTTCGTACGGCCAAAAACCAGCCGCCCAAGAATTTACAAAAGCGTTCCCCGCTCCCACCTCAGCCGTACCAGACTTGGCAGCCACTGCCACATCCTGACGCTCTAAACCACGAGCCGTACCACCATCAAAATTAACTGCCTTACGCATACCTTCTTTAACAATCTGTAAATGTTCCGGATTTAGTTGTAGGTCCACCTTATCGCCTTGACGTCCCTTAATCACTTGCGGTGTCACCAACTCACCACCATTGGCAAGAGCCGCGTAAGCACGCAAAATCTGCATAGGGGTAGTGGTAAAACCAAATTGACCAATCGCCGTGAGATACGTATCACCGAGTCGCCAATCATCATTAAAAAACTCAGCTTTCCAAGCGGGATCAGGTACTATTCCAATTTGTTCTGGTCCTACACTTATGCCAGTAGTGGTACCCAAGCCAAATAATCGGTAGTACTGCGCCATTCGCGTGATACCAAGCCCCTCCTGATTCCCCAAACCCCCGCCAATAATGTAAAAATAAACATTGGAAGAAAAAGCAATCGCCTCCCGCATAGTCATCACTCCGTGCACTCGCCAGTCCCGAAAACGGGCTGGGTTATCGGGGTTGAATCGATTCGGAATGACAATCTCACCCGTGCTAACAATTTCTTTACTAGGATCAATCACCGCCTGAGACAAAGCTGCGTACGCAACAAACGGCTTTACCACCGATCCCGGCGTGTACACTCCACCCACAGCTCTGTTCAAAAACGGCAACCTCTCATCATCTTTGTAAGACTGAATAATTTCAGCCGGATGACCGTCAGCCATAATTTCTGGGTCGTGAGTTGGGAAACTCGTTAAAGCAATCAGTTCACCCGTATGCACGTCCATAATCGCTCCGGCTCCACCCCGGAAACCCGCTTGCTGGCTTGAGGTGGCAATAATTTGAAAAAACGCTTCTGACAACTCAGCATCAAGCGACAAGGTGATCGGATTTCCGGGTGTGCTTGGATTAATCGCGTGTTGACTGACAACATTACCTAGAGCATCAGCGACCACAATCTTAGAACCATTAACCCCTCGTAAAAGCTCATCGTAAGCAGACTCGACACCACTCCGCCCGATATACTCAGTCCGAAAGAAAAATCCTCGACTATCCCGCCGCGGATAACTAACATACCCCAACACATGACTAAGGCCCAATCGGTCGGTGTAAGCTCGAATCGGAAAATCATAAATACCTCGTTCATCGACTTCGTTCCACACCACCATTTCCCCCCGTCGATCAAACACCACTCCCCGTTCCGCTATTATCACCGCCTCATCGACACTATTATTTTCAGCAATAGTCCGAAATTCTTCACCGCGAATTATTTGTAATTCAAACACTCGCGCGGTGTAACCCAAGATCACAATAGCCACAATCACGCCAACACCGTAAATACTCCTTAAAGAAATTGGCAACTCACGTTTACCTTCTAATCTGGCCAAGTTAAAAGCTGGAATATTCGTAGCATCCAGTAAAACCTCTTCCAACTCAACTACTTTTTGCTTACGTTTTCGAAACCACTTCATTGCTGTCTAGTATACAGCAGGGTGCGTTCTTTTACGAAAAGGCTCAAGCTCCACATCAAAAAAACCAAAATTGTCCACCACGGCAGCGCGGCAAACATCCCGTAGTAAGCATCAATTAAAAATGCCAATACCACAATTTCAAAACCATTATCAAACCAAACCAAATAACCAATAATCAGTGGTACCACCAACCACATTACTCCGCCTAGAGCAAAGACTGCTATCAAGATCAAACCCAAAATACGCAGTATGTACATAAATTTATAACGACTATTATGGAATTACCGGTTGCTCAGAAGTTGTAGGTTGTTCGCTCGGAGAAGTCGTAGCGTAGATAGCATCAGTTAATTCGGGAATTTCTGTCAAACGAAAATACTGACGCACTCGCATTTTAACCTCCTCAGCAATTACAACTGAACTCTTCGGCGGTAACACATCTTGCCCAACCGCAACGAAGTACAGACCCTGCAAGGGCGTGGCTGGTGCTACGTAACCAAATTGCTCAGGCAAAGTGGGGACGCTTTCAATATGCACAATCTCTCCATAAATTCCGCCCGAAATACTCGGCAAAAGCACCCAATTACCAATCGCTAGTGAAATGCCTTGGGGCACCCTAACCCGAGCGATACCGCCACCCACCCCTTCCAGAGTAGCAAAAATGTTTGGACCAACGACATAAGCGCTGGCAGTAAAACCCGGGGAAGTAACCAAATCAACAAAGGCGTAAGTTGGAGTTACGTGAACCACCACCCCAATTACGCTATCCAAGCCAACGAATACCGGTGCCCCCACCACCACTCCCGCCAATGACCCTTGGTCGATTTGTAACAAATCGTAACTCAAACGAGTTGGCTGGGCGATGACGCGAGCGGCTATCCGCGGCGTGGCAGTGGCTGTTTGCAACAAACTCCGCAGCTGCATATTTTCAAACAACAACCGCTGGATAGATAGTTGGGTTCCCGCTTGGTTTGCCAACTGTTGCTGTAAAGCTTCGTTTTCTTCAATTAAGGCGGTCTGGCCGCGCAAATACTTCGGCAAAAATGTTTCTGAATAATGATACCATTCTTTAACTTGCTGAGCTGGCAAAAGCACAACATAAGCCACTGTACTCACTACTGAAGGCAAACCATAAGCCACCAACAACAAAGCCCCCGCAATAAAAAGCCCACGGTACCAACGCTTAATTGTAGAACGGGGAGAGTTCCCCTTCGTTATCGATGAGTACTTCTTCATATTGTTCGAGATTCTCAACTACTATACCAGCTCCTCGAATCACCGCCCGCAGTGGGTCCGGCACAACAATCACCGGCACCTGTAAATGTTCTTCAAGAAAAGCCCCCAATCCCGGCATTAGCGCACCACCGCCACAGAGGTGAATTCCCCGCTGCATAACGTCGGCCAATACTTCGGGTGGAGTTTTTTCAAGAACAGTTCGGGTGGCTTCCACAATGGTCTCAACTTGTAGAGCGACCGCGTCTTTAACATCAGCCGCAGTGATGATAACCTCCCTTGGCAATCCCGTCATTACATCTCGACCCCGAATGACCATCTCATTGCTACTACCTTCAGCTCGCACCGAAGCCAGAGCAATTTTTGCTTCCTCAACAGTTTTTTCGCCGACATATAATTTGAATTGATCACGAACATAAGTTGAAATAGCAGTATTCAAATGATCTCCGGCTACACGTAAATTTTTAGCCACCACAATGCCATTAAGAGCGATGACCGCGATGTCAGTGGTCCCACCACCAACGTCAATAATCATATTACCCACCGCTTTATGGACAGGTAGCTTGGAACCAATCGCCGCCGCCATTGGTTCTTCAATCAAAAAAACCTCGCGCGCGCCAGCATTTTTAGCAGCGTCCCGAGCGGCGCGCATTTCTACGTTGGTGATACCAGACGGCACACCCACCAAAACTCGTGGCGCTACCAGCGCTCGCATCTCGCTGTGGATGCGGTTTATTAGATAACTAAGCATTTCTTCAGTAACTTCAAAATCTGAGATCACACCATCTACCAAGGGCCGTACCACTTCAATGTGTTGTGGGGTCCGACCCTGCATAGTTTTTGCGTCATTGCCAACTGCGACCAACTGCCCAGTTTTTTTGTTGATGGCGACAATTGTCGGTTCGTTTATAACAATTCCCTTGTTCTTTACGTACACCAGCGTATTGGCAGTACCTAAATCAATTGCAATATCAGTTGAAACTGCCGACAATACTTTTTGTGTGTAGCGGGAAAAAAAGCTCATGAGTGGTAGATTCTACTATGATTCAGGGTCATTATCAAAATCTGCATACAACTCAACTTCGGTCAGGTGTCTAACTTCGCCACTCCGTCTCTCTATCATTTCAAACTTCCCACTTTCTTTAGTTTTTTTACTTAGCACGACCCGGTACGGCAAACCAATGAGGTCACTATCGGCAAATTTTTCACCCGCTCGCAAATCCCGATCATCAAAAAGTACTGCCACTCCGCGTTTTTGTAATTCTGAATAAATCCCCTCCGCATAATCACGCACCGCTGAATCATCAGTGTTAAGCGCCACCAGATGCACCAAAAAAGGGGCAATTGATTCCGGCCAGACTAAACCTTTAGCATCGGAAAACTTCTCCGCAATTACCCCAATGAGACGCGTGACACCAATTCCATAGGATCCCATCCAGACTGGTACATCTTCTCCCGAATCGCTCTTGTAGGAAAGGCCGACATCAGAAGCTTTCTGTCTACCAAAATTAAATATGTTACCCACCTCAGCCGTGGTTACTTTAGTCAACTCAGCTTCAGTTACCTCTAATTTTGCGAGTGTCTCTGGGTTGTAGACTTCAGCGTTAAGGGCGATATTTTTGTCGCGGTTAATGTAGATGGAGTCTTCTCCCGCCTCACAAATCGTCTGAAACTCATGGCTAAATTGTGTAAACGAACCACCCGAAGCAAAGGTGACAAAAGTATCTTCCCCCAATCCCAACCTCTCGTAGACTCGTTGGTAAGCAGCAATCGTGGCGTTGTAAAAGGCTGTATGATCATCTTCACCTACCGCAAACGAGTACATATCTTTCATCACAAATTCACGCCCACGCATAACACCACTTTTGGCCCGTAATTCGTTACGGAGCTTGGTTTGAAATTGGTAAACGTAAATCGGTAAGTCCTTGTAGCTCGTGATGTAATTCTTCATCATCTCCGCGATCGGCTCTTCGTGACTCCAACCAAAACCAACTTCCCCACCCGCTTTTAATTCTGATTTGAACCAAACGTCAACTTGTTTATCATCCCACCGGTCCGTCCTCTCCCATAAATCTTTGCGTTGCAAACTGGTCATAATCAACTCTTGTCCACCGATGGCGTTCATTTCTTCCCGAACGATTTGTTTAACTTTTTCCAGAACCAACAAACCCAAAGGCAAGTAGGCGTAAACTCCTGCCATTTCTTTGTACACAAACCCCGCCCGAATCAAAAGCTGAGCATTTTTAGCCGCCTCGTCAGCCGGTGCTTCTTTTCTAGTCTTGGTAAAAAGTTGTGACTGACGCATACAAAAAATACTACTACTCGAATAATGAGCTCATTCTAACGACAAATAACAGAACGGTCAAAAACTTACCTCCCCCGCGGGTTACCATCGGCAATTTGTCGATGGTAACCCGCGGGCTGGTTGCCAAATAGTAATTTTTTCACTCCTAAATTATTTGGACTACAGCAACCGAGCAATGTCGTTCCAAGTCACAACCACCATCAGCAACATCAACAGGGCAAACCCCACCAGATTAAGTCTGGTCGCCCAGATGATGTTAATCGGTCTTTTAATCACCGCCTCAATAGCCACAAAAAGTAAGCGTCCCCCGTCCAGTGCTGGTATGGGCAGTAAATTAATGATGGCCAAATTAAGCGAAATAATAGCAGTAAACATCAAGAGTGAGGTTATACCGTAAGCGGCCGCGTCACCAACCAAGCTGACAATACCAACCGGACCAGCCACTTGCGAGAAATCAGCTTCTCCCACTACCGCCGCTGACAAAAGATTGTAGAGACCAACTGTAATATTTATCAACCCAGAAATAGTGGCTTCCGTACCCATGACGATAGCCCCCCAAAAGGATTCCCGCACATTTTCCACCAAAGCCAAAGAAACTCCAACCGCTGGTGTCTCCATTGCTTCCGGTAACAAACCAACCATCGGGGTCACTGTCACTGTTTTTTCAACATCATTATCGAGGTAAGTTATCGTTAAGGCTTCAGCGCTGTTAGCTTGCACAAACGCACTAAAAGCCGAAGGTGTGAGTGTCTCTAATGTTTCATCGCTGGTAGATAGAGCTACCACCTGCGCTCCCGCTGGTATTTTTTCCCCTAGCGGACTACCGGGCAAAACCCCCGCAATGTGTAATGCTGCTTGCGGTGAAGCAACAGCTTCGTCAACGGCTGTCGGTACCCCAATCAAATAAGTCGTAACAAACAAAAACCACGCAAAAATAACATTCATCGTCACGCCGGCGATTAATACCAAGGCCTGTGCATAACGAGGACGGGCAGCAAAGGAACGTGGTTGATCAAGGGTGTCTTTGGCAGTTTCTAAATTTTCACCAAAGATACGCACGTAGCCACCGATTGGAATAAGATTTATGGAATACTCCGTCTCCCCGCGTTTAATGGAAAATAGCCTAGGCGGAAAACCAATCGCAAACTCATCGACTCGCATACCGGTCTTCTTTGCCACAATGTAATGCCCCCATTCGTGAACAAGAATGAGAACAAACAAAACGGCTAAAAATATAAAAATTGTCATACGTTAAAATTTGAGTTCCTTTTCTTTCTGCAAGTAAAGGACTTCTAAGGCCGAGTTGGTGTCTTCTATCGATTTTTGTACTTTTTCTTTGGCAGCAAATCGCTCGTCTTCACTTATGGCATCTTCCTTATACTGCTTATCTAGACTCTTCATTTCCTCGTCACGAACCGCTTTCACAGACACGCGAGCTTCTTCCAATTTATTTTTAGCTAATTTTTGCAACTGCAATCGGCGTTCACTAGTGAGTTCCGGAAAAACCACTCGCAATCCACTAGAGTCAGCTACTACCGACACTCCTAAATCAGCGTCTTGCAGAGATTTTTCAACACTTTTAATTTGGCTGTTATCCCACACCGAGATTCTTAAGGTGCGAGCGTCTTCAATACTTATCGAACCCACTTGTTGTAGTGTCACAAAAGTACCATAAGATTCTACTTTTACTGAATCCAATAACCCCGGATTTGCTTGTCCGGTACGAATACCAGAAAACTCCTTCTGGAGCCAATCTTTAACTTCTTGTAATCGTTTTTTTAAGTCTTCATTCATAAGCTTATTCAGTGTGTTAATTTAATTCGGTAAAAACTAAGTCTGTCTAGACTGCCTCGGCTGCGGTCGTCACCCTACGCCGACAGAAAATGGTTTTGATAGCCACTATAATTATTCTACCAACGCTGGACATTTTCTAGCCCTTTCCCTCTTTAAGCAAGCCCTAAATAGTGAGTGGGATGAATTAGTAAATGCCACTTGCTCATAATTGTATCATCAGCCCCAACACAAAACCATCACCGTTCTGGTAAAGTAAAAGCAATTTCTTCCAGCAACATTTTACTAGAAGAACCGCGACTACCCATAAATGGCAAGAGCCGAGCTAGCTCTGTCCTCCCTTTGGCGGTCGGTGGTTGTTCTTGTAGATATTTTGTTAAGCCGGCTTGAATGTCAGAAAACCATTCTGGATTATCCTTTTTCATTTGGTTAGTAATTTGCTCTAGGCGTTTAGCCATTGTGGTCTCGTAAAACTCCTGCCAAGCCTTGTTAGCGATTGTCGTCTTCTCTAAATCTGTGTCTAGTTTTACCTCAGCCAAACGGGAACGCAGCGTGGGTATTAATTTTACCGGTGGCGCCAAGCACAAGAAAAAGCGCGTTGTCTCCGGCGGGTCTTCCAATAACTTCAAAAAGGCTTGCTGTGCTTCGTTGGTAATTTGTGAAGTTTCCACTACCACCACTCGATAGAGGTAGTTATCTTGTGGTCGACGGTACGCAACAGCAAGGAGAGACCGCACCTCAGTGATGCCTAATTGTGCAAATTTATATTCACTAATCTCAACTGCCGGCAATTCCGTAGCAATGAGTTTTTTAATTAGTAAGCTGTTGTCAACAGCTGTGCTGTAACAAAACAGAGCATGGTGGGAAGCTATCATTAGCTACGATTATACATTGCGTTTCTTCTGTAAATCAATGATGTGGCGAATCACCCGTCGTAAATATTTTTCAAAAGTTTCTCCCGGCTGGTAGATAATGCCCTGCTCATAACGCCAACCATTCATATAATCCGTAATACTTTGTCTTATTTCTTGGGTTGCACCATCAAAACGACCAGCTAAAAGTAACGGGATTTGCAGATCCGCGATCTTTTTGAATAAAGGATGTTCAATTCCTTTAGGGCCGGTACCAAACAAACCACTCTTTTTAAACAGCGACCAGTCTGAAAGTAGCTGATTTAATCCATCGTCTACCTCTTTGGTGTACAACGGATCCCCAGTGGCGCTAGTAGCAATCGAAGCTGGGTCTGTTAAATTTAAAGGGGTTTTTAGAGGCTGTTCAGAAGCTAACGATGGGGCTACCGGGGCTCGCGGTGTTGGTGGTATTTTGGCTACAGTTACTGATTCCGAAGTGTCTACGCCAGCATTAACAAAACCACTCCTTTCCGCCCTTGGGGCTAAGGGCTTGGTCGGTGTTGATGTTGGCGGTGTCGGTGTGGGTGGAATTGGTGTTTTGGGTAACACTCTCGAAGGTGCCGGGGTTGGTGTTGGCATTGGCGCAGAAACTGGCACCGGGGTTTCAGCTCTAGTTACTGGTGGTGTTTTGGGTAACGGAACGACCGGCGGCTCCGTTGCTGTTTGTGGAGGTGTGTTGTCAACAATCAACTCTTCCGCGGGATTAACAGTCTTTTCAACTTCTCTTCCTGTCACTGTCTCGACTGCCTCTGTTTTTGTTTTTAAGCCATGTTTTTCAATTGCCAACTCAACTGCCGCAAAAGCGGCTTCGAGACGCCGCATCGCTGGCGCCATCTCACTAATTGCGCCACTCCCCAATTTTTTCATCGCCTCCAGGAGAGCATTCATATACTCACGCCCCACTTCGTTATCAATATCAACTAAATTAACCGGATTACCGACTTTACTGTTAACAGCCAATTTAATTTGTTTGATTCTATTTAGGTAAGCAGATTCATCTGTCAAGGCAACTTGGTTAGATTCTAGATTTACCGGAGGAGCAATCTTTGGGGAGGATGGTTTCACCTCAAGGTTTTGATCGGTTTTAGAAACAGCAGTCGCTACCACTGGTTCTGACACAGTTGGTTGTGGTGATGGATTAGATGCAACTGGCGTGGGTTCCTGATACTGAATTGTTGGCTGTTCTTTTTTTATTGGAATTGCCGATTCTTCTATTTTAACCACAGGCGTTGCTGGTGGCGTTTCTTTGCGTTCTATATCCGCTGGTCTAATTACCGAAACTGCCGGGGCCTTAAAGCTGGGGACCGGTCGATAAGAACCAAAGGTCAGGGCTGGGCTATTTGCTCTTGTTGATTGAGTTACAACTGGCTTAATTTCGTAAGCTACTAACTTTTGTTCCAAGGCAATCAAAACCGAGGCATCCCTACCACCGTTTGTATAAGCAAAGACTAAATCTCGCAAGGCATTTTTATCGGCCGCCGATAAAGTACTGGCACGAATAGCAGCTAGTACTGCCGTTACCCCCGCCTGGTCATTTAAATTAAATTCACTAACAAAGGAACTGGTGCTCGACATAACAAATTAATCATACCATCTCAGCAATCATCATCCGCTGTAAATTAGCTGCTAATGTGTGTATTACTTAGCTATTTTTATCTCTGCCAACTCCGCTTGCAACGCGATTGTTTCAGCTTGTAGTAATTCACAAAATCTAGGGTACTTTTCACACAACTTAGGCAAAAAATCTTCCTCCTCAGACTGAGTTTGTAGATAGTTACTAAACTCCTCAACTTGGACAAACTCACTTTCAGCCAAATAAGCCGTTAAGGCATTTTCAAACGCCAACGTACCAAGCTCCCCCAGGAGGGTTAAATCCAGCTCCTCCTCAAGTTGTTTTGCTTCATTTGAATTTAAGATTGGGTCCATAAAATAAAAATTATCGCAGTTGTGCGCCGCCCCTACTAAATTTTTCCATCATCGCCTGTTCCGCCACGAAGCGACCATAAAGATCGCCAAAGGTTGTGCTGCTGGTGTGGGGCAAGCCAGCTTCCTTGGCTGTTAACGTGTCTACGACATCAAGCCAAGCCCTTAGCGTTTCGTACTTAAAGCCGTTCTCAATGGCAAAATCACGCAAGGCATCCGGGTTATCGAAAAACTGTGTCCGCCACTGCGCAATTTCCCCAATGGTCATTGTTGATAATTCAAATGTTCGATTCTCCAATAACTCCTGTGGCGTGGCTTGGAAAGGACTTTGAAACTCCTGTAAGAGACGATTCATAAAATCATAAGTCTCGCCCTCCAAAGCTGCTACATTCTGTAGCACCAATCTATTAAACGCTTGTTCACTACCAAAATGTTGCGTAATGTACTCACGAAACAGGGGGGTGTTTAAATAATTACCTTCAATTGGTCTAACGTTGGGCAATACAGACATTGTCTCTCCAGGTACGATAAACATCGGGTCTTTGTGTGCTGGTAGCGGTGCTTGATTGGGGTCAATCGTAGGATAAATCGGTGTGGACTCAACCACCGGAGTAGCTCCGGTGACAACATTAACACTAGCCACCTCAGGACGAACTTCCGCCACATTGTTTATGATAGGAACAGATTGCTCACTCGAATCTCCGACTACCGGTAAGTCACCACGACTTGGTCTGTCAGCAATGATGTCACGTAACTCTTCTTCAATTTGATTTAGATTTAGATTATCGCCAATTCTAATTAAATCCGCATTACCGCTGGTCACGCCAATCTCTTGTTGTAGACCAGGACTCTGGTTGATTCGTTCCCGCAACTCCGACAAAACTTGATTTCGTTCGGCGGTGTTAAGATCTGCCAGTAATTCAGTATTATTTTGCTCGGCAATTCGCCAAATACTGTCCCCGGGGCGAACTGTGTACATTTCCACGGCTGTTTCTACCGACTGTTCCGTGGCTTGACTGGCGGCGACTACAGCTGACTCAATCGCTCCAATTCTGACTTCTGAAACACCCGCTTGCTGCCACCACTCATTAGCTCCGTAATGACTATTTAATTTCTCGAGCAGCGAACGCTCCACCTCAGCAACCGCCATATTCGGATGGGCTTCCAGAATATCTTGTGTTGCCAGTTTAATGTAAGCAAAAACCCCCGCAACTTCTGTTTCTGGAATGGAATTAACAGAGCTAGCGCTTAACAGTTCAATATTTCTCACCACCTGCGCACCAGCCGTTTCGCTTAATATCTCAACTTCACCGACCTGTACAAATGGTGCTAGGGTAGCTTCCGCTGCTGGGGGTATTGTTGGTGCTGTCTCATTGTCCGCTCCGAAAAGCGGTGTTTGTGTAGCTGTTTCCGGCGTAAAATAATTACCAATAGTCGCCGCTCCATAACTAGCCGAACCGCCCACCGCCAACGCGGTTAACACCGCCTTGGAACGCTGTCTTACTTTTGCCTTACGCACCGTCGCTTCACTCATTCGCAACGACTTGCGTCTTTCGGTTACTGATAGATTTTTATCTTGACTGGCGATGGTTTCCAGTAACTTTGCCTCGCTGGCATCAACCTCTTTTTGTGAACGCTGAAATACTTTTTCAGCGGCGTAAGCACCACCAAAAGTCGCCACGGCCCACCGGGCGCTCGCCATTAGCGCGGTCGGAATACCGCCCGCTAAGGCGCCTGTTCCGGCCGCCACACCCAGACCAATCATGCGAGTCGCTTTAGGATTTTTACGCATCAACTCCATTATTTTTCGCATTCGCGACTCTCGCCCGATTTCCTCGATAGCAGTTGCCCTAATTTCTGATTCGGATTTAACGCCAAACACTCTTTCTGTACCGTCCGTACCCACCACCGTGCGCTCTCCTTTAACAGCGAGTCGGTCATCGAGTGCTTTTGCTACCGTTTCTCCATCTGCCTGGAAACGATTTACACCTGCCTGAGTCTGTGATCTAAATCGTAACTTTTCAAGCAACTTGCTCTTGTAAGCGTCTGCCGCAGTGTCGTACTGCTGTTGCAGAGTACGCAATGCTTCTCCGTAACCATCGTCTTTGCCGCGCCACTGCCTAAAGCCATCGCGTAATTTTTGTCCCAGTGTGCGGTCTTTGTAATAAGCGCTCAGCGCTTCGTTGTACTGCTTTTCAAAAGCAAGCATTGTTTTCTTCGCTTCACTTAACTCCGCTCCCATTTCTCTACGGGTGTCAAATACTTTTTCGCGGATTGTGTCTGGGCTGGAATTACCAGTAACTGTCGCTGCTGGTGGCGCATCAGTACTGGTGCCAGCTGTTGTGCTATCTGGGGTTGTGTCTGGCGTGACGCTAGCTGCTGTGCTATCTGGGGTTGTGCTTTTTTCCGAAGTAGTGACAGTCTCGTCTGCTGCACTTATCCCAAGAGACTCTTTAATTACATTTACCAATTTTGCTAAATGCTCAACCTGTTTAGTAAATTTCTCGACCTTTTTTTCTACACTGTAGTCTGGATCATTAAGAATGGAACCGATAGCCTGCAAAACAATCTCCACTCTTAGTTGCTCAAAAACAAATTGGTGCGGTGGGATTTTTGATTTTAAATCATCCCACCCAGCCCTCGCCGCAGCTAAAGCCTCTACTAAATCTTTTACACCTTCTTCAGAATCAACTTTTTCTTGAGCGGGTTCAGTTTTATCAGCCGTGGCTTCTGGAGTTTTTGTAGCGCTGCCCATTGCTTCTGCTGTTGCTGGATTTTTTTCTGAATCAATAGTGTTTAAACCAGGATACTCAGCCTCTTTTTCATTTGTGTCTACCTCACCCGGCATCGCTGGTATTATTTCTGGTTCATATTCGTCAACGCTTTCATAACTGGGTAGTTGATTAAAAACAGCGAATTCTTCTTCATTAACCGTATCTACCTCTTTACGGGAAAACACCTCCGGGTTGGGTTCTCTCCCCGCCAACAGCGCGCTCACCTTGGTATGTAAATCTTTTTTGTACTTATTTAAGTTGCGAGTCTGGTGATCCGGTTGTCTTTGGATTATTTTAAACAAAGGAAACAATGTTCGCATGTGTTTTCTTACCTCAGCCATCGAATAGCCTGCCGCTTGTAAAGACCGCTCAATGTCTTTCCGAATTTTTGGTAATTCTCCCTGCCAACCCTTAGCGAATAAAAATGATGAATCCGAACTATTCTGCCAAAAACGATAAAACTCAATATCTGCCGCCACCTCTTTATCTCCTATTTTGTCATGAGGGTTTTTTTCAGTTTCTTTTGTGTTGTCTAGCATATCGTTATTATCCTTAGAATTTATATCATCAGCATCAACTGCTGCCGGTTCTTGGGTCGGTGTTGGTTCTTGGTGCTCAGCAAAAAATTTCATACTCGCTTCATGGGCCAATTTAAATCTGTGATATTTGTCTTCTAAATCTCGCAAAAGTGTCTCCCTAGCCGCTGCGTCAGTTTCATCAATTATGCTAGACAATAGCGTAGCTACTTCTGTGTATGATTCGTGCACCAGTCTGTGTGTAGATTTTATTTCACCCAAAATAACTTTGTCTTTAATCGTCACCAAAGCATACACCTGATCCAGGTTACCAATCATCGCATCAGCTTCTCGCAATAAATCTTTAGGTATTATATTGTCGGCACTAGCTTCTGTTTTACTTTTCTTGATAGTGACTTGTTCAGAAAACATAAAATCAATTTATATTGTAACACCTCCCACTCCAGTCGGGGCTGGTTTTTTTGCATAACGAGCGGAAATCTCGGCCTCCACCTCGGTACGCGGCCGACCGTAACGAAGCAAGCTGTATTCGATGAGTTGCGTCACCAAGGCTGGGTCTGATTTTATTGGTGGTCGCATCGCAACACTAAACGGCTTGGTTGGTACACCGTTAGCCAAAATACGCACAATCGCGTTGTAATTGGGTACGTTCATAATGTCCTTAGTACTGAAAGTTGGAGAAAATTGTGATTCAAGAAACTGCGCGTCTTCAGTACCAACTCGAAAAGCCACTAGTGAACCGACGTTGCCAAACACTGCGTCACGAATCTCAGGGTCAAGCTGAGCAATAAATTGGTGTACAACGGTAAGACTCAATTTGTATTTACGCGCCTCTGAGAGAATCGAGGCAATGGCGGGAGTTGAAACATTTTGAAACTCATCAATATGGAGATAAAATGGCGGGAAGCTACGGGTCGGATCATCCACTCGCGAGAGAGCCGCCATCAATATTTTACCAACAATAATCATACCAATCAGGTTAGCGTTAATTTCTCCCAAACGACCCTTGGAGAGATTAACCAGTAATATTTTTCGCTCGTCCATCAGTTTGCGGAAATTGAAAGATGAGTGCTGTTGACCGATAATTGGTCGCATATAATCGTTGGCTGTGAAAACATCAAATTTTGAAACGATGTAGGGAACAATGTTTTCCAGTGAAGATTCGCCGCCCGCCTTGGTAGCGATTTCGTTCCAGAACTGGACCACCACCGGATTCTTGGCTTTCGATAATTTATAGCGGCGATACTGAGCGTCTGCCATCACGCGTGAAATATCCATCAGGGTATTACCGCTTTCGGGATCCTCCATCACCAACATCGTGGAGTTACGAAAATACTGCTCAAACATCGGTCCCATACTTTCGGGGTTAGCGCCGTAAAGTTTTTTGAAAATGGAGAAAAGCTCATTAACAACGAAGGTTTTTTGTTCAGGTTTTGTCACATCGTAATCAAGCATATTAAGACCAATAACACGCTCCATTCGCGATGGATCAAAATAAATAATATCGTCAAAACGCTCCTTGGGCATAGCTCCTAGCACCTCTTCAATATCAGTACCATGCGGATCAATCATACAAACTCCATTACCTTGTTGAATATCTTGGATAATGGTGTTGGTCATAAACTTAGATTTTCCAGTACCAGTCTGACCAATGATATAAAGGTGGCGCATTCGATCCAGCTCGGTCATATAAATTGTCTTCTCGCTACCCCGGTGACGATTATCACCGATGATAGTACCGGTTGTTGGCATATCAGTCGGGGCGGCGGCGGTGCTTGATTGTGATTGTTTAAATTGCGGTGAGCTCAAGATGCCGTTGGCTGGGAAATGAATGAGGGTAGATAATTCCGCTACGGATAGGGGCAAAGTCGCGGCTGACAAAAATTCACGAAACGAAAAAGCTTTCTGTAGGCGATTAAGAGTACTTCCCTTCGCATGTTTAAAAGTAATACCATTGCCGTTTACTAACTCAAATTGATTGAAGGTTGATTCAATCTCAGTAATAATCTGCTCAGCGCGATGTGCTTGCTTGGCTGACACAGCAATACGAATATTCACTTCAATAAAATCACTTTGTAGTTTCTGCTTAAACAATTCAACCTTATCTAAATCTGGTGATTCCTTACTTGCACTAGACTCATTTTTCTTCTTATCGCCACTAAACAAAAAATCAGTGACATTACCAATCACCGCCCCCGTAATCGTACTCCGCGAAATTGCCTCGCTGGCCTTCATTCCTTTTTCAACGTCTTTAATGATATCTTCGTAATCTTTGCGATATTTTTTTTGGGGGTGACGCATTACAAACTGCAGAGCCGCTCCCCCGCCCTCTCGTTCAATTTTTGAAAAAGCATTAAGAACCACAGCCAGCGAGTCAGAAGAAAAAGAATCAACTTTCCGAATTGGGTAAATGGGGTGCTTTTTAAAAGTGGCCTCCGCCACCAAGTGAGTACCGCCGTCAACGAAAATGTTGTAATCATGAGCACAGACAGTCAACTCCGCGTGTGGGAACAAAGATAGCGTCTGTTTTTCAAACAAAGTCACAAACTCATTCGGCACCGCCACGTAGAGAACGATCTCATCACTATTATCAGCGACAGCAATTTCAATCGCGAAATGATTTTCTGGTTTCTTGGAACCAATCGTCCGCAAACCAGCGAATAATTGCTCCATCATCCCCACTAATTCCGTAACTTGATATTCGCGATCATTGGCGGCTTTTATTTCTGGCAATGTTACTTCATACAAGGTCATCGACACCACGTGCCAAGGTGGCACATTTTCTTTCAAATCTTGCATCTTGGCTCCGCCGCGGATATGTTCAATCAGTTGTCGGTGTACCTCGTCCACCACATACGCGTTATCCATTTTTTCCAAAACCGACAAAGCATTTCGAATTCCCTTCTCAAAAGCAATCTGCATAACCTCAGCCACCGGATCACTCGCCTGCTTAGCCAGCTCGACTGAAGCCGCCAATGCCGGTTGGTCTAGCGCGTGTTCTCTGGCTAAAATTACCTGTGGAGTAAATTGCGCGTAATTACGTAATTCTTGCCGACCCACGGTTTCAATATCAGTGTTATCGACCTCTGGAGTACGACTCAACAACTCGCGCTCTTTTTGTGCGAGTTGCTCGCGGAGATAACGCACCTCATCTTCAGGGTTAGAAAACTGCCCCAGCATTCGCTCTGCCATACCAATTTACTGTAACACACCCCATTGGTGTAAATTACTCAATTTCCACCTACCGCTTCGCCAACACCGCTTGTTTGTAAGCATCGAGGTGTTCCAGGGCAATCCCGGTGCCGGTAGCAACACAAAATAACGCCTCGTTTGCTAACTGCGCCTTAACTCCCGTGCGGCGTTTTACTAACTCCGTGAAATTACGCAGTTGTGAAGTACCACCCGTCATAATTATTCCCCCATCAATAATATCCGCTGCTAGCTCTGGTGGTGTTTCCTGAAAAACATCCTTGATGGCCTTAATCATTTCCCGTAATTCTTTGCCTATGGCACGTACGACTTCATTCGTCCTAATCTCAGTGGTGCGTGGTAGTCCCGAAAGAACATCCCGACCTTTAATTTCCATCACTAATTCTTCCTCCAGAGGCAAAGCCGAACCCACTGTGATTTTTATCTCTTCCGCCGTCTTTTCTCCAATCGAGAGATTGCGACTTTTTTTAACGTAATCAACAATCGCTGCATCAATCCGATTACCGGCGCATTTAACTGAATTAGACGCCACAATTCCACCCAGCGAAATTACCGCCACATCGATAGTGCCACCACCAATATCAACAATCATATGTCCCTGTGGTTCATAAATTGGCACGCCCGCCCCAATCGCTGCCAAAATGGGTTCTTTGACCACATAAGCGTTGCGAGCACCCGCCTTAAGCGTAGCTTCCACTACCGCTCGCCTTTCTGTTGAAGTTACCCCAGCCGGTACCGATACCATCACGTCTGGCTTAAAAATATTAAAACGCGGCAACGCCTTCCGTAAAAAATACCTTAGCATCATCTCAGTAATTCGATAGTCGGCAATCACTCCGTCTTTCAGTGGTCGATAAGCGCGAATACTTTCTGGTGTTCTACCAATCATCTTCTTCGCTTCCGCCCCGACTGCCAAAACTTGATTGTCGTTAGAGATAGCCACTACCGATGGCTCGTTAAGAACAATTCCTTGACCAGGCACAAATACCAACACACTTGTTGTGCCAAGGTCAATCCCGATTTTCGGCGTCAGAGTTAATTTTTTAAGCATGTTTTTATAGCTTGTACATAGTAACGCTTTTCCCCAATTCCACAAATGCCTTTTGTATAGCATATATGCTATACTCTTACTCGTATGCAAAATATTGGACAATCTATCGCTGATTTACGCGAGACTAAAGGCATTACCCAAGCCGCCTTAGCCAAACAACTAAAAACTACCCAGAGCTCTGTCGCTAGAATTGAAAGTGGTAAGCAAAATGTCAGTGCTGATATGTTACGTCGTATTAGTCAGGCGTTGGGCAAAAACCTCATTACTCTCTCGCCGGGTACAGTAAACATTGAAATCGAAGGGGGACGCAAATTATCTGGCACCATAACCACCAGCACTTCAAAAAACGGCGCGGTCGGTCTTCTCTGTGCTAGTTTGTTAAACAAAGGCACTACCACTCTTCACAAAGTCCCTAGAATTGAAGAAGTTCACCGTATCATCGAGGTTCTAGAAAGTATTGGCGTTAAAGTGGAGTGGCACGACACGACGGTTAAGATTACTCCGCCCAAAAAATTTACCTTAAACAAAATCGATCAAGTCGCAGCTAGACGCACGCGCAGTATTGTGATGTTTATCGGACCCTTAATCCATGAATTGAACAATTTCTCCCTACCCCAATCTGGTGGTTGCAAACTAGGCAGTCGCACGGTTAGACCACATTTTTATGCCTTAGAAAATTTTGGTGTCTCCATTGAAACAACTAACGATGCCTACTTAATCAAACGCACTGCCCATCCACCCGAAGAAATTATTCTATACGAATCTGGTGATACAGTGACAGAAAACACCCTCTTTGCTGCCGCGCGCACTCCCCACCCCGTCACCATCAAGTACGCAACTGCCAATTACATGGTGCAGGAAGTCTGTGCTTTTCTTAAACAGCTGGGTGTACAAATTGACGGTGTTGGCACCACCACTTTACGCGTGACTGGATTGTCAGAAATAAAAAAAGATGTTGAGTATACCCTCTCGGAAGATCCTACCGACTCTATGTTTTTTATTGCTGCCGCGATTGTTACCAACTCCACCATCACTATCACTCGTTGTCCGATTGATTTCTTAGAGCTGGAATTACTAAAATTGGAAAAAATGGGGTTTCAGTACAAAAAATCAAAACCCTACCTAAGCACCAACGGCATTACTCGCCTAGTTGACATCACCACCAAACCCTCACAGTTACATGCCTTACAAGAAAAAATCCATCCGGCCGTATACCCCGGTCTCAATATCGACAATTTACCGTTTTTTGCTGTTATTGCTACTCAAGCCGAAGGTCAAACCCTCATCCACGATTGGGTTTACGAAAAGCGGGCTATTTATTTTACTGAACTAGACAAACTCGGAGCTGATACTGTCTTAGCCGACCCGCACCGCATTTTCATTACCGGCCCAACACCGCTTCGTGCCACCGAGCTTATTTGCCCACCCGCGTTGCGGCCAGCCACCATTCTCCTCATCGCGATGTTGGGAGCAAAGGGTCATTCCATTCTTAGAAATATTTACAGCATCAACCGTGGCTACGAAAAATTGATTGAACGACTAACCTCTCTCGGTGCCAAAGTGTCATATCTAGATGAATTTTAACTCTAGTTACGGTATCCGAATTTTAGCCCCAAACAAACTCTTACCCTAGAGCCTAAACGTTTTTATTGCCCAAAAACAGTTATTTCTGGTCAGTAATTCACACCCAAGTCGGCTTTGTTTAATTCTGCTACAATACCGCCACGTATGTTCGTAATTACAGTCATCCCGTTAATCCGTGGCACATTACTTAACACCCTCACCTATTACAGTGCGACTCCGTATGAAGTCGGAGCAATTTTGGTAATTCCCGTTCGTCAGAGTCAAGCGCGTGCCATTGTCGTCTCCGTTAATCCAGTAACTGATAACAAAACCGCCTTGCGGTCAGCTACCTTCACTCTCAAAAAACTACCGCCACAAAATACACCGATCTCAACCGTACCGGAAAATATCCTAAAAACCGCTCACAAACTTACCACTTATTATCCAGCCAGCTTAGGTTCAATCCTATACCAACTCCTTCCGCCGGAAATCCGTTCGGGAGAATACAACTTCCCCACGGTTTCCTCCCTACAACACGCTGAAGATACCACTCCCAAAATCATCACCGGACGCCGTGAGGACCGACTGGTTTCTTACCGAAGTCACGTCCGTAGCATTTTGGCCAAGCGCGGTTCTGTGCTGGTCGTGCTACCAACTAGCATTGGTGTACTAAAAATGGTTAAAGAATTATCTACCGGCATCTCAGATCGAATTGTGGTATTCCACAGTGAACAGACCAAGCGACAGCGTTTAGCCGCCCACGAAGCTTTTGCTGATACCAGTCTCGCTAAAGTAATCATCACCACTCCCAGCCACGCTTATCTTGACCGCGTGGACTTGCTGTCTTTCATCATTGACGAAGAAGCCAGCGAGCAGTACCGCGATCGCGAACGCCCCTACCTCGACCATCGTTTTTGTTTAATTACTCATTCCGCCGCTACCGGTCGCAGTCTTCTTATCGGCGATATTTTACCGCGGGCCGAGACCGAACATGCGCGTCGCGAAGACAGGTACTTTACCCCCGGCGAAGAAATAAAACGCCATACTTTTCAATCAATTTTTACAATTATCTCCCAAAAACGCGAAACGACTACAGCGGCTAACTTTTCCCTGTTTACATCCGAATTAAAAAAACGAATTGGACACACCCTGGCCCAGCGGGGACGAGTGTTCTTGTATGGTGCTCGCCGAGGGCTGGCGCCGGTCGTTATCTGCAATGACTGTGGCTTTGTTTTTCGTTGCCCCGATTCTGGATCGCCTTACTCCCTCTTACGGACCCACTCGCCCCAAGGAAACGAAGAACGCTGGTTTATTTCGACCACCTCAGGGAAACGTCTCCGCGCTGCCGACACCTGTGAACAATGTGGGTCTTGGCGACTCCGCGAACAAGGTATTGGGGTTCAAACTATCCAAAACGAATGTGGGATTTTATTTCCTGATACGCCCTGCCTACTCCTTGATTACCAAACTGGCAGCACCACCAAACGCGCCCAAACTCTCCTCCAAAAATTCTACTCAACTCCTAGTTCTATTCTCATCGGTACACACTTAGCTTTGCCATACCTTACTCAAACCGGAATTGACTTAGCGGCAATAGTCTCTCTCGATGCAGTCAGGGCGACACCGACTTGGCGAGTGGATGAACTGACGCTGCGACTTCTTTTTACTCTTCGCGACTTAGCTCATAAAGAAGTTTTGGTACAAACGAAAAATCCTGAAGACTCTCTCCTTAATCTGGCCCAAACTGGTATGCTCCAAACTTTCTATACCGATGAGCTAGACCTACGTCAGTCTTTGGGCTACCCACCCTTTTCAACTTTCGTTTTACTTAGTTGGCAGGGCACCGCCGCGGAAACGGTAGAAATTGAAAATTTAATAACCAAACTAACTGCAGAATTTTCCCCCAGCTACTACAGCCACCCGCACTCTTCAGCAACAAAAACCATCCGTTATGGCCTATTCAGAGTCCAAAATGATCACAAAAAAATGGCGGGGTTACTAGACCCACTACGACAACTCCCACCGGTTATAAAAATTGAAATAAACCCTAGTCGAATTGTCTAAAACGTGGTCTTGTGTTATTTTTCTTGTATCTATGGCAAAACTCGTCCCCGAAAACAATCCGGTCCTACACAGTATCGCGGCGGAAATATCTCCGACAGAATTTACTGATGGCACCGTCCAAAAAATCCTAAAAAATCTCCGGTCAGCCATTAAAACCTACAAAGTTGATGGTTTTACGGCTGTCGCTATTGCCGCTCCTCAGATTGGTGTCGGTAAACGCATTTTCCTTATTGAGGACCAGAGCCAGGAAGCTAACCGTCTCCCCACCATCGTCGCCATCAATCCGCGCTTAATTAAAATGTCAAAAAAAACTCACTTAGTCGGTGAAGGTTGTCTCTCCATTCCTGATCGGTATGGGTTAGTGCGACGCTCTACCAACATCACCCTTGAGGCCTACGACGAGTCCGGTAAAAAATTCACACGCGGGGCCGGTGGTCTACTCGCCCAAATTATGCAACACGAATACGATCATCTTGACGGGATTCTTTTCACTGACCGTGCCGAAAAAGTCTGGACAAAAGCCGATGCTGATAAAGATAAACAAAAAAATAAAAACACCACTTTGACTTAATTCTCTTATGAAATTTGTATTTTTTGGTACTCCTCAGATCGCGGTGGAAGCACTGAACGAAATGGCGTCCTTTAAATTATTACCCTCCCTCATTGTCTCTAACCCCGACGCTCCCGCTGGACGTAAACAAACCATCACTCCCCCACCCACAAAAGTGTGGGCAGAGAAACATGGAATACCAGTTTTCCAACCCACCACTCTAAAGAATCGAGAGGAGCTCACTCCCCTAACCGAAACCGCCTTTGATTTTTTTGCGGTATTTGCCTATGGCAAAATGATACCAGAATGGCTTTTGTCGCTACCGAAATATGGGACCATAAATGCTCACCCGTCACTGTTGCCAAAATTTCGTGGTGCTAGTCCGATTCGCTCTTCTCTGCTTTATGATTTATCGGCCTGTGGAGTAACCATCATTCAAATGGACAAGGAGCTGGATCATGGTCCAATCTTGACTCAAGAACCAATCAAGCTCAACTTCCCCATTCCCGGCCGAGAGCTCGATGAAGTAGCTGGAAAAATGTGTGGGGATTTGCTCACTCATGTTATGCAAGAACTACCAAAAGGTAATCTTTCGCCAGTCGAACAAAATCACGCCGAAGCTACCTTTTGTAGCAAAATCACTAAAGACATGGCGGAATTACAGATTGATCCCTATCGCCTACCCACTGGCGATGAAGCGCTCGCTGTCTACAAGAAAATCTGTGCCTTTGATGGCTGGCCGGAAACATTTTTTGAACATAACGGGAAACACATAAAAATAAAGTCAGCTCGTCTTGATGACACCGGAGCTCTCAGGATTATTAAAATCGTACCAGCCGGCAAAGCCGAAATGGATTTTGCTTCCTATTTCAAATAAAGAGCGAGACATTTTATGTCTCGCTCTTTATTTATTTCCCATAACGCATCATCTCTTTCAACTTCCGCCCACCTCGCCTGAGTAAACTATTGCGTTTTTTTTGACTCCTATCCATTTCGCGATCAAGTTCGTCTTTCACGACATCGAGCGCCGCCTCGAAAGTCTCCTCAGTGGCTTCGGCTCGAAAAATTTCACCTCTGACAGCGATATTGACCTCTACCCGACACAATTTACCGGACTTACTAGATGAAACCTTCTCAAACTCAACATCAGTTTTTACATCGGTCTCATTCCCAACATAACGAGCGAGTCCAGCCAACTTCTGTTCTACCAACGGTCGAATCGAAGCATCAGTATCACTATTAGTATGTTTGAAGGCAATGTTTTTAGTAACCATAATTTACGAAATTGATTAAAATTTGTGACTAAAACGCAACTCGGCTCTCACTCAAATTTATTCTAACCCTCACACGAAACGCACACATTATCACTGATGTGCATGCGATTCTTTGGTGCTGTTTTCACACCGTAATATTTTTGCAGATGATTAACAATGTCATCTGACTCGTACATCGAAACTTCCTGTTTAGAATCTACCAAATACGGAACTTGTGATTTGCCACCCAGAGCAGTTAACTCAGATTGGACATCCGGATTTTCAACACTCTTAATCTCCACCTCTAACTCTAAACGATTGACAACCGCCATTACGCGGCGGCAAAACGGGCAAGTTGGTCGAATGTACAATGTAAGCATATTAAACTATTCTGAATAACTAACTCCCTAATTATACTACATCCATCCCCACTCTTCATCCCCAATCCCAACCCCTCGCTATTTCTTGAAAATTATTATAATTTCTGTACAATACTGGCTATTCATCTTAAGTGATGAATAGCTTTAACTACCAATTCCGCGGTAGCTCAGTGGTAGAGCAGGTCGCTGTTAACGACTTGGTCGTAGGTTCGAATCCTACCCGCGGAGCAAAGTAGGATGAAAGGCACCGAAAGGTGTCTTTTGTCTTTTATTTACAAGGGTTTTCTCCAGTTCGAGAACCTTATTTACCTGAGGCATCCATTGTGCTAAGAAATTGAAGGGTTTTGTGTATTCTGCCTTTATTTCTAAACGTAATATGGTGACGTTCGAGAATGCGTAAGACAAAAGCAGTCTGCGCTCCTCATCTGACTCTCCCAAGTAATAGTTTTTGAGCAATTTCCACAAAATATCTTTCCTCGTAATTCAACCTCAGTTTTTGTTTTATAAGGACCGCAAGTACGGGTAAGCTTAGTTTGCACTTGGTCATATAGGTCTTTGCTTATAATTGCCTCTTGTTTACCCTTATATAGAGTTCCTTTCCACTCAAAGCATCCGTAATAAAATGAATCGCTATGAAAGGTACCCCTTTCTTTGCACAC
>DBNX01000006.1 GCA_002299465.1 Patescibacteria group bacterium UBA661 | reverse complement strand
CCTCCCAAATTGAGGCCTTATAGACTGTACTCTCCCGAGGCAAGACCTCGGGACAAACGTGCTGAGAGGCTCGGGCCAGAACCGTACACCGCCAAGCCTGGCTTGGCGGTTTTAGCATATTTTCAGAATCAATTTCGACGAGTCTCGTGCTGTTTATAAAATGATAATAGCAACTCCTGCAATTGCTATTAAACTACTAATAATCCATTTTAAGTTTTTTTCTTTTTGGATCCATAATTTTTTAAAACTAAAGTCCAAAAATAGTCGTTGAATAAAATTTAAGTAACAATAGCCTTCTTTACCTCCAATTATTGAACCGTCTTGATATACAAAACCATTTGAATCTTCAAGGTCGTGAATGCTTGAGTGGAATATTTTTACTTTCGTGTTTAGTTTTAACCTTGGGAAAATAGATTTGTAAGTATCGTCATTTTGGTATGAAAATTGCCTTAAGCAATCTTGGTATACTCCATCCATTTCTTCATCCCTGCTTGCAGGCAAAACAAAATTATGTACCAATTTGCCCCTGATAGTGAGTTCAATAAAGCTTAATTTTTCTTCATGGGCGTCTTCATAGACATTTGTATATAATTTTATCTTCATAGCTCTTCGTGCATAGCACGAGTTGGCTGCCGGTCAGGGACTCGAACCCCAATACACAGGACCAAAACCTGTAGTCCTACCATTAGACGAACCGGCAATTTATTTATATCTTTATATCTTGGGCGCAGAAAAGAAAATACATTTTCTTTTCCGCGCCCACTACCTTACCATATTTATGACAATGCTTCTAGCGGTACCCGCTTTTACACCCTAAGATACCTAGCGATTGCCAAAACGCTAGAGACAAAACCGAGCACCACACCAGTACCGACAACTATCAAGAAAATCCGACTAAAGTCATTGACGAAATACGTGAACAAATTGAACTCGAAGAAGGCTTCCGTGCCTGGACCGAGCCAAATCATAATCGGATACCAAATTAATAGGGCCAGGACACCAGCTACCAAGCCATACATAATTCCCTGTAGCAAAAACGGTCCCCGAATAAACATATTACTAGCTCCTACCAACCGCATAATTGATATCTCCTCTCGAGCCGTATAAATCGCCAGCCGAATCGTGTTAAAGGTAATTAATACCGCCGCTATAATAAGGACAATGGTAACAACAAAACTCGAACGCTCGACGGTGTTCATAATTGTGTTGAGAGTATCGATGGCCTCGCGGTTTCTGGTGTAATTAACAGACTCAATGATTGGATTTTGTAAGGTACGAGCACGCTGCTCCTCTAAGAAAATTGAAATTGACTCGTACTGGTAAAGCTCTCTCGCTTGGATCGCTAAATTGGCCCCTAAAGGATTTTCGTTTAATTCGTTAAGAGCTTGCATTGTAATCTCGTTGTTGCCATAACGTTCCCTGAAATTAGCCAACGCGTCCTCACGTGTCGTGTAGACGACATTCGCAACGTCCGGCAAAGCCGCAATCGCATCCCGCATAGCAATTATATCTTCCTCGGCCGCTGTCGGCACAAAGTAGACATTGATATCAACTTTACTCTGCAAAGTCTTGAGTGAAGTGGTTAGTAACTGGTCTACAAAGATAGTGGCTCCAATCACAAATAACACCACCGTCAGCACAAAAATTGATGCCAGTGAGACGTAAGCATTACGCCAAAAACCAACAAATCCAGCTCTGGTAATTCTTCGAATGGCTGTAAACATAGGAATGATTATAGTACGTACTTACCGGTTTCGTCATCCCTGACTATCCGACCCTCATCCATAGTAATAACCCGGCGACCCAGCTCATCAATCACACCTTTATTGTGTGTTGTCATAATCACGGTGGTGCCGAGATCATTTATTTTTCTTAAAATTTGAACAACTTCGTAAGTCGCAATCGGATCCAGATTGCCCGTCGGCTCATCCGCCACAATAATGTCCGGCTGATTTACAATCGCCCGGGCAATCGCCACACGTTGCTTTTCCCCACCCGATAGCTCACTCGGAAAATTAAATCCTTTGTCGGAAAGATCGACTAACGCCAGAGCTTGCGGTACGTTTTCAGCGATTTCTTCATCGGTTCGTCCGTTCGCCTCCATCGCGAACGCGATATTTTCGTAAGCGGTCTTATTGGTCAGAAGCTTAAAGTCTTGAAAAACGGTACCAATTTTGCGCCGGTAGTGTGGCAATTTTTTGCGTGGAATCTGGTGAATGTCAATTGACTCAAAAAATACTTGTCCCTCGGTGGGTTTGTCCTCGGCGATAATCATCTTTAGTAAAGTTGTTTTACCAGCCCCCGAGTGACCAACAATGGAAACAAACTCTTTGGGTGCCACCTGAAAAGTGATCCCTTGCAAAGCAGCGGACCGACCATCGTTGTACAATTTTGATACCTTATCAAAATAAATCATAGCGATTTATTATAGCATGTTATTGTGATAAAACCGATGCTTCTGTGAATGGTTCCAGATAACCATTGAGGACTTTATCAATATCACGCACCTCGACATTGATGCGATGGTCTTTCACTAGCTGGTACGGGTGTAGTACATAGGACCGAATCTGACTTCCCCACTCGATTTTGATGGTCTTCTCGATACTTAAACCAGCCAATTCTCGGCGGTGCTGGGCTTCTTGAAAAGCGAATAACTTACCCGCTAATAACGCCAGAGCTTTGTCTTTATTCTGCTGTTGACTACGCTCGGAAGAAACGTGGACAGAAATGTTGGTGGGTTTATGTACAATCCGTACCGCCGTCTCACGCTTGTTTACATTTTGTCCACCCGCCCCACCCGCTTTGGCGTAGGAGATATCGAGCTCCTCTTCCTTTAATTCAACCGCACTCAAGTCAGCCAGTAGGGGTGATATCTCGACTAAAGTAAAAGAAGTCTGTCTTTTACCATTGGCGTTAAACGGCGAGATTCTCACTAGACGATGTACGCCTGACTCGTTCTTAAGAATGCCATACGCGTCTTTGCCAGAAATCTCAATGGTGATATTACGATATCCGCCGTGATCATTTTTATTCTCGTCTATTCCATGAAAAGTCCAACCCCGATTCGTGCAAAATCTTTGGTACATAACCACCAACATTCGAGCAAAATCCTCCGCATCATCCCCCCCTGCCCCCGCTACGATAGTCAGCACCGCCGGACCGCGGTCGTACTTACCCTTGCCCTCAGCGGCAGCCTTAAGCTCCTGCAATTCTTTAATCATGGCTTGCGCTTGCTGTGGCTTTTGCCAAAAATCCGGACTGCCCATGGCCGTTTCAATTTCAGTAATTCTTGCTTGTGTTTCCGGTGACATAATCAGTCCAGTATAGCAAAAATCCCAGCCCCCGCCTCCCGCGGGTA
>DBNX01000020.1 GCA_002299465.1 Patescibacteria group bacterium UBA661 | reverse complement strand
GATTTGAAAGAGCGTTTGGTGGCAGCCAATCAAGAGGTGCGGTGGGTGCCGGATCACGTTGGCGTGAATCGTTTTGGTAAATGGCTAGAGGGAGCGCGTGATTGGGCAATTTCTCGGCAGCGTTACTGGGGAGCACCGTTACCAATTTGGAAAAATGAAAAAAGTGGTGAATATGTAGTGTGTGGTTCACTATCTGAACTAAAAGCGCAAGTAGCAAAGAGTGGCAATTCATATTTACTAATGCGTCACGGTGAGGCGGTGAGCAATCTTGAATTCAGAATTGTTACTGATAAAAATAGTGCAGACAAACTCACCGCTAAAGGCAAAGAACAAACGTTGCGAACAGCGGCGTCTCTAAAAGAAAAAAACATCGATTTAATTATCCATTCGGGTTACCAGCGTACGCGAGAGACCGCACAATTAATGGCTGATTATTTAGGACTAAATCCAGAACAGGTACTAGCTGATGAGAGATTGGGTGAATTGCAGGCCGGTGCTGATTTGGAAAATAAAACTTGGCACGATTATCAGGCGTTGTTTGCTGACGAAGCCGACTCGTTTGTGTCATCTTTGGTCGGTCGTGAGAATCGGATGGATGTCGTGCGGCGGGTCGGTCACTTCCTCTATGACTTAGAAAATAAATATCAACACAAAACCATCCTTATTGTGGGACACGCCAGTTCTTTATTTGGCCTGCGGTGTGTGGCGGCTGGGGCTTCGGTAGCGGAGGCCATCACCCTAAAACGCAAAATTGGTTTTCTTGATAATGCGGAAGTGCGGGAGTTGCCGTTTGTGCCACTGCCACACAATGAAGACTTTACTCTTGACTTCCACCGACCGTACATTGATGAGGTAAAACTCCTTGCCGCTGATGGTACGGAGCTGAAGCGAGTGCCGGACGTGTTTGATTGCTGGTTTGAATCGGGAGCGATGCCGTATGGACAACACCACTACCCGTTTAGTTGCGACCCGGCAGTTTTTGCTAAAGAATTTTTCCCCGCGCAATTTATTGCGGAGGGTCTAGATCAAACGCGGGGCTGGTTTTATTCACTGCTCGTTATCGGGGTAGCGTTGTTTGATAAGTCGCCTTATCAGAACGTGATCGTGAATGGTCTAGCCTTGGCTGAAGATGGTAAAAAGATGAGTAAATCACTGCGTAATTATCCCGACCCGCTGGAGCTGGTTGACCGAGTGGGAGCGGATGCTGTGCGGTTTTACCTACTGTCGTCACCGGTTATCCGGGGTGAAGATCTCGCTTTTTCCGAAAAGGATGTTCTCGAGTTGCAGCGCAAGAATATTGGTCGCTTGCATAACGTCTTGGCGATGTATGAACTTTGTGCCACGGACACGGTGAAGGCATCCGCTGAATCACCGGCTGTGTTAGACCGCTGGATTATTTCTCGTCTCAACCAGCTTGTTGAAGAGACGACCGCTGGTTATGAAAATTATGAATTAGACAAGGCGACTAGACCGCTCAGTAATTTTATTGATGATCTTTCGGTTTGGTATTTGCGGCGGAGTCGAGAACGACTTAAGAGTGATGTGGTTCTTGATAAAAATTACGCTCTCGCCACTCTTCGCTACGTACTCCACAATTTGTCGTTGGTGATGGCGCCGGCGATGCCTTTTTGTGCTGAATATCTCTACCGAGCGGTAAGAGATGATAGCGCTGCCGAAAGTGTCCATCTAGCGGCATGGCCAGAGGGTGGTGAGATTGATGAGGCTGTCATTACGGAGATGAATCTAGCCAGAGAAATTGTCACCCTCGCTCTGGAAGCTCGCACTAAGGCCGGCGTGAAGGTACGCCAACCGTTAGCGACATTAGCACTTAACATTGAATTGGAACCGGAATATGCCGAAATTGTCGCGGATGAAGTTAATGTTAAAAATGTAATTTATACAGCGGGACAGGCAGAGCGTGTTAATCTTGATTTGAAGATTACCCCAGACTTACAAGCCGAAGGAGAGGCGCGCGAGTTCATCCGTACGGTGCAGGAGTTGCGGAAGACGGCCGGCTTGTTACCGATGGACCGAGTGGAGTTGATTGTTTCTACTACGCCACGGGGCGAGTCCATCATCACCGCTAGACCAGATTTGCAAGAAACAATCCTCAAAACAGTCGGAGCCAGCCGGATTACCTTTGATGCCAACTCAGGCGATGAGTGTGTAGTGGCGGGTGAAACTTTCCGAATAACTCTGAAAAAACTTTAATGTCCTATCGGACTTACACGACAAAGGCGTTGGTGTGTGGGGCTTTTGACCGCCACGGCGCCGACCGGACTTTTCTTCTCTACACAAGAGAAGCGGGTATGTTGTACGCGGAGGCCAAAAGTGTCAGACAAGAACGTTCGAGACAACGTTATGCCCTCCAGGAGTTTTCCCAGATCAGGGTGTCTTTAGTGCGGGGTAAGCACACTTGGAAGGTGGGGAGTGTCGAAGCACTCCGTAATGATTACGCCTTAGCTTGTAATCGTTCAGCGCGGGGAAGTGTGGCACTACTCTACAAATTACTCAGGCGGTACATTCAGGGCGAAGACCCTTCCGTCCGCCTGTTTGATTTTTGTGAGACGGCACTTAGGGTCTTGGTGGAAGATATACCAGAGCGAAAAGCCGTTGAATTGTATACGCAAGTGGTGGTTATGGCGGAGCTGGGTTATATTTCGGAACAAGCCCTACCAGCTTGGTTTCGGGAAGAAAACATCAAAACGGTGTCAGGTAAAATGACAGAGTCAGAAACAAAACGGCTGGCAAGTTTGCTGGAACAGGCAAGCACACACAGTCAATTATAAATTTATAGAAAATGTTATACTGAAAACCATGGCAGGCATAAGAGATCAAAATAACATAGACGAGCTAAACCAACGACTCTATGATCGAGCGGGGCAAACTGGTTCGTTTTCACGCCACTCTTTAACCAAGCAAACCATTGCAGTGTCTCGAGGTTGGGACGGGGTTGGTCAGCATGATATTACCAACGAGAAAAATGCCAACAAAAAAAATTCAACTAGCAGTGAAAACCAAATTAACGATTCAGTAGTTGCCGATAAAGCAACTACTACGGACACCGCCGCCGCAGGGGCGGACAAAGAGAAACCGCGCCGCCGCTATCGTTCTATAATTTTGCTCGTGAGTATAGTTTTGTTTGTTGTTTCCACCAGTGCAGCTAGTGTGTATTTGTTTTTTGGCAATAATCAGATTTCTGTTCGAAACATAAACCTCAGTTTGGTTGTGCCGATGGTAGTTAGTGGTGGTGAGGTAACTGAACTGCAGGTTGGTATCACTAATCAAAACGAGGTAGCGGTACGCTCGGCTTTGTTAATTGTCAATTACCCACCCGGTACTAGGTCAGCGAATGAAGAGAGGCGCGAACTCTTTGAGGAAAGATTGCCAATTGCCGATATTCCAGCGGGCGGGGCGATTACCGTACCACTAAAGGCAGTTTTTTATGGGGAAGAGAATCAAGAAAAGGAAGTCTCGGTCTCTTTACAATACCGAGTCGATGGTTCTAATGGAATTTTTGAAAAAAATATTGATCCACAAAAAATAACGATTGGTTCTTCGCCAGTGATGGTTAGGTTTAATGGCGCAGAAAAAGTTTCTTCCGGACAAGAGTTAGAGCTAGTGTTAGAGGTTAGGTCAAACACTTCGGCGGCGCAACGTAATTTACTAGTGACTGTCTCTTACCCGGACTCTTTCCGCTTTTTAGCAGCGACACCAGCGCCGACCTTCGCTCCAAACAGCTGGATGATTGAAGAACTTCCAGCCAACGGCACTAAAGAAATAAGATTGCGCGGTTTGGTGGAAGGTTTTACTGGTGAATCAGCCGCCGTGTCGGTACAGGTGGGTACTCCGCAGTTGGGCAATCAGTTTTTGCTGGGGGCTGTCTTAACGCAGGGGACGTTTGGTTACAGCATCGAGGATCCTTTTACTGGAGTAACCGTTGCGGTTAACGATGATGCTGACGGGTCGGTAGTGTTAAGTCCCGACAAGCGGGCAGAAGTTACGGTGACCGTTAAAAACATTTTGCCGCAATCAATTTATGATTTGCGGGTCAATATCAAACCAACCGGCAATCTGATCAGAGATGATTTGTTGTCGATAGAAACAGGTTTTTATGATGCGCGGGAACAAGTTATTCGTTTTGATGCGCGGGGAGATTCTCGGTTGGCAGAAGTACGATCGGGAGAAACGCGCGATTTTACTTTCTCAGTTCGTCCCGATAGTCGTCAACAAAATGCCTCCTTCGCAGTCTCGGTAGAATTGTTCGCCAAGCGAGTAGGCGAACCAAGTGCGGCTGAGTCGTTAATTGGCACTGGTTTAGCGGAAGTAAAATACTCATCAATTCCGACGGTCAGTAGTCAGTTAAGTTATGGCGGCGGTCAATTTGCTGATACTGGACCAATTCCGCCAGTGGCTGGTGAGACTACTACTTACACTGCGACTTTGGTAGCCACCGCGGGAGTAAATAGTCTTAGGGAGACAGTGGTTGCGACCAGGCTACCACAACACGTAACTTGGCTGGATGAATATAACGGCGCTGGTCGCATAGAGTTTAATCCTGTCAATAATGAGTTAAGTTGGCGAGTCGGTGAAGTGGAGGCGGGTACTAGCAAGGAAATTGAATTTCAAGTCGCTTTGTTACCGAGTGTTACTCAGGTCGGCGAAGCGGTTACTGTGGTTGGTGCTAAAGAATTACGTGCCACTGATGGTTTTACGGGCGTAGCCCTAAGGGCGATGGGGCAAAGTTTAACATCACGTCTGTCGGCGGAGCTAGGCTTTACGGAGAGTGATGGAATTGTCGAGGCGGCTACTAATTAAAGATGTGGGTTGGTGGCAACAGCGGCGCCCCCTTTGGGGGCGCCGCTGTTGCCACCAAACAACCACCTATGCTACAGTAACCCAATTATGAACAAAAAAGCCCGTTACATCACCACCACCATAGCGTATGTTAATGCTGATCCACACATTGGTTTTGGTTATGAGATTGTCTCGGCCGACGTGTTTGCTCGCTACTGGCGCCGGCTTGGCTATGAAGTTTTTTTCAACACTGGTACCGATGAACACGGACAAAAAATAGCCCAAAAAGCTGACGAAGCCGGTCAAGAAAGACAAAAATATGTTGATTATTACGCCAGTGAATACGCGAGATTAAAGACTAAGCTAAATCTATCTTACGATAATTTTATCCGCACCACGGATCCGCACCATAAAGCCGCCGCCGCTGCGATTTGGCGGCGGTGTGAAGCTAACGGCGATATTTACAAAAAAAAGTACAGCGGACTTTATTGTGTTGGTTGTGAATTGTTTTATCAGGAAGCCGAACTGGAAGCTGGTAAGGTTTGTCCCATTCACACTAAACCCTGTCAGGAAGTGACAGAAGAAAATTATTTTTTCCGACTTTCCAATTACCAAGATTATCTCAAGGACTATCTCAGTCGAGTGGGGGTGATTGAACCCGAGTGGCGGCGTCAGGAAGCTATTAACTTTGTGGCTAAAGGATTGGAAGATTTTAGTATCAGTCGGGAGCGCGCTCGTTTAGATTGGGGAGTGCCGGTGCCGGGTGACGACAGGCAAGTGATGTATGTCTGGTTTGATGCTCTTACCAATTACATCTCCGCTCTCGGCTGGCCAGAGGCGGGGGGTGCTTTTGCTAAGTTTTGGACCGATGGAGAAGTTAACCAAGTGGCTGGCAAGGATCAAGTCCGCTTTCAGTCAATTATGTGGCAGGCAATGTTAAAGAGTGCTGGCGTAAAAGCTACAGACCGAGTTATTTATCACGGTTTTATTACTTCGGGCGGACAAAAAATGTCTAAGTCGCTTGGAAACACCATATCTCCGTATGATCTCATTGCACGCTACGGGACTGACGCTACGCGTTATCTATTATTGCGGTATGTTCATCCATTTGATGATACTGACATCACTTTAGAAAAACTGGACGGTTGGTACACAGCTGATTTGGTTAATGGCTTGGGTAATCTGACGGCACGGATTTTGAAAATGTCTGAGTCCTACGGTCTTCCCCATAAGTCACAACCAAGAGAATATTTTGATGAAGAAACTATCAGTAACTTCAACCAACAAGCAACCCTCACCAAGATTTGGACCGAGATTAGCTCGCTCGATGAGTATATTCAAAAAGAAGAACCGTTTAAAAAGATAAAAGTTGATAAGGTAGCCGCCGCGAAAGATATTGATTATCTACTAAGTGGTTTAGAAAATATCGCTGGTCAGCTAACTATCTTTATGCCCGAAAGCGCCGAGCTTATTCTGAGGGCGATTGCTGACAATAAAAAACCAGACAATCTTTTCCCGCGGCTAACCTAATATGAGTTTGCATCAGAGAAATCTTCAGTCGATTTACCCAAAAATCAGGTAAGTGTTTTATGAAATACATTGACACCCACGCCCATCTAAATCTACCAGAATTCACAGCTGATACCGAAGCCGTGATTAAACGGTGTGGCGAAGAAGCGGTCACCGTCATCAATATTGGCACCAAAGCCGCAACCAGTAAAAAGGCGGTTGATTTGGCGATTGCTTATGAAAATTGTTACGCGATGGTGGGTCTCCACCCCGTACAAGCCGCTCTAGCCGACAGCGACACCTTCGAGACTGAGTCAGAGGAAAATACCAACGCGACTGGTGGTGGTATTTTTGTCAAAGCGAACTATCGCGATTTAGCTGCACAGTCGGCTAAGGTAATTGGTATTGGCGAGTGTGGTTTTGATTATTACCACTCACCGCTCACTAGCTACGCCAAACAAGAAGCCGCTTTCATCGCCCAGATTGAATTAGCCAATGAACTCAATTTACCGTTGATGATCCACACCCGCGGTCCTAAACCCGGTCTGGCAAGTCCGACCGGGCGGAGTGTCTATGATGATGTTTATGAGGTTTTAAAGACTTACGCCAAGGTACCGTTTAACGTTCATTTTTGGGCTGGTACTTATGTCGAGGCAAAACGTTTTTTTTCTTTGGGTGGCACCATTTCCTTTACGGGGGTTGTCACTTTTGCCAAAGCGTACGAAGAAATTATCCGCGCCGCTCCTCTTGATCTGATACACGCTGAGACAGACTGTCCGTATGTCGCGCCCGTGCCGTACCGAGGACAACGAGCTGAACCATGGATGGTGAAAGAAGTATATCGAACCATCGCCCAGATTCGTAACCAAGATGAAGAGGTGGTACGAGCTCAGCTAGTAGCTAATGCCTTGTCCTTGTACAAAACCCTGCAGCTTTAGGTAAAAGAAAATCGCACCGAGGGTGCGATTGATTGGCGGGAAGAAACAAGAACGGTTTTAGATGATGTGAAAATCATCTCTGTAACCAGAGACGGTGAAATTATGTTTGACCTCAGTTGGTTGCTCGCGCGGTCGCCAGGCAATGATGCCAAGAACATAACTAGCCATAGACAAACCGACAACACCGAGACCAGACACCAAGGACAGTTGATGCCAAGCAATCAAGTAGGTGAGTCCAGAGATCAGTCCCAGGCACGTCACCGCTAGTAGACCAGCTCCCACTTCCCACCAGCCAGCTCGGTCAGTTGCGAGATGACTGACGTAGCCAGACACAAAGGCCAGGCCAAAAAGGCAAAGCAAGATAATGATAATCGTCATTACGGCTCCTAGGGTTTAGTTTAAGTGCGGTCGGAAGAACCATTTTCACTATATCTAATAAAAACACTTTAGTCAAATATTTTTATTAGATAGGTGTCAAGCTCCCGTTGGTCTACGTCGTAGAAAGTGCGATTGCTTTCTTTCAGTTCTCTGGCCAAAGCCCGACCGACAAACCGCCAGTGCCAAGGTTCAAATATAAAAAAACGATTATTTTCTGGGTAGGAAAGTATAAAACCGTAACGATAGGCGTTAGCGAGGAGCCACTGGTAAGCGTCAGTCTTGGCAAAGTCTTGAGTAAGGATTCTGGTGTCTACATCGACAATATCGACAGCCGTACCGAGCTGGTGTTCGGAGAAACCCTGATCTGCAGAAAAAGCATTAGCCCCTCGACCATAAATCATCGTGTGACCGAGTTTGACCTCACGTTGTTCATCAAACGAACGGTAGGCCGAGACAATTTTAATATCGTGACCAGCTCGTTTGGCGGCACTTAACATATTTTCGAGATGGACGAGCGCTTCACCGTGAAAATAAGCATCGCGGTCTGGATTCATCAGGTACTGACTGTCAATTTGGGCTAGTTTAAGTGGAACGAAGTTCTCGTTTAGAAAATAAGTTTCAGAATATTTCTTCAATAATTCTCGGTCGGTGCGTGATAAACGGTCAAGTACACCAACGGTACCAGCTAATTCACGAATCTGCTCCTCAAAATCTTCGTTGCGGGTTCTTTCTTCATTAAATGCCGATTCAATTTCCTCCAATTCGGTGGTGGTGAGATTAAGGCGTTCCGCTAGCTCCGCGTTGGTTGAGTTGGCAATCGCCAATTTCTCGTTTAGGGCTAGGTTCGTGGCGGCATTTTCTAGGTCGAGTTTAGTTTGCTCACTAAGCAATTCAGCAATCTGCCCAGCTTGTTTTTGATTTTGTGTGTACAGATAAACAACGCCAGCCGTAAGGACAATGATAATCCCGCCACTAAGACCGCGGACGATATGGCGTTTTAGAGTAGGAGTGAGGGCTGTCATTCTGACATCATAACACGTTACCTGCCGACACGGCATTGTACGGAGAGTTTTCTTCTGGAAGGGACGAGCCTGCTTGAAGCAGGGAGTTTTCTGTGGTAAGGTAGCACCGTTATTAAAAAATTAAGTTCTGTATAAATGTCAGATCCAAAAATGCCAGCAGTCGAGGCGGTGGTAGCGGTAGAGCGAGAGCTCTCTGCCTACGAATTTGCCTTCCACATTCTTCCAACGATTGCTGAAGGGGAAGTACCAGCGGTTTTTGCTTCGCTCAAAGACCACATTACCAAGGCCGGAGGTCAAATCTTTGCTGAGGAGACACCGCAACGTTTTGATCTTGCGTATGAGATTGAAAAATATTTAGAAGGCAAAAATCGCAAGTTTGCGAGCGCTTATTTCGGTTGGGTGCGTTTTCGTCTTGGGGGCGATGCGCTCACGGCTCTCAGCGAGGAGTTAGCGGCTGAAAAATCGCTATTGCGACATTTGCTCATTAAGTTAACTAAGGTGGAGGAAGCCAATCCGCTAAATTTCCACGAATCAATTGCCCACCGCAAAGTGGAGACGATTGCGGAAGTTGACTTAGAAGAGTTGGGAGAGGCAATCGAGAAGGGTGAAGGGGAGGTAGAGATAGAGACGGAAGAAGTTAGTGAACTACCGCCGACAGTTGATAGCGAAGCCGCTAAGTAAGAGTTATACTAGACACATAATAGATTAACTTTAGGCAAATAAATTATGTATCTCAACAAAGCGATGATTTACGGCAATCTAACGCGCGACCCTGAAAACAAGGCGTTACCGAGCGGGATGTCTGTCTGTTCGTTCTCATTAGCCACCAATCGTGTCTACAATGATCGAGATGGTAAGCGCCAAGAATCGGTAGATTACCATAACATTGTTGTCTTTGGTAAGCAGGCTGAAATTTGCGCCAAATACCTTAGCAAGGGAAGTAGCACCTATGTTGAAGGTCGTCTACAAACACGAAGTTGGGAGAAGGACGGTGTTAAACAATATCGCACTGAAATTGTTGCCGAGCGAGTGCAATTCGGACCGAAGGTAAGTGGCGCCGGTAGCGGCAGTCAAAACACCACCGCTACCGACAACCGTGAGTCAGCTTTGCCTGATTACCCGGAGGAGACGATTAACCCAGAGGATATACCTTTTTAGGAATTATCAGACCGCAGGCTTTTTACCGCCCAGTCTGTTTATTAGAAATGAAGTCTTACAAATATGGAACAAACTACCCATAATCTACACAAAAAAACAACCATCGAGCATATCGATTATAAAGATATTACACGACTTAGTTCGCAGATTAACCCCCACGCTCGCATTATGAATCGCCGCCGCACTGGTTTTTCAGCCAAGGCCCAACGCGATACCGCCCGCGCCATAAAGCGCGCCCGCTTTATGGCTTTACTGCCTTATATTCAGCACTAAAAGAGGTCTCGGCTAATGCTTTAATCAAGACACCGCCCGCAACAACCCTCGGTTGTTGCGGGCGGTGTCTTGTAAACTATGATAAAATTAACCTCGGTCTTGTAAAGAAAGGAGTAAACGGTAATGAAGTATTTTCGAGCCATTGGGTCGGTGGGAGTTTATATTTTGTTTATACCGTGGTGGCTTTGGCAAAGATGGCGTTGGCGTTGCCAAAAACGGCGACAAGAACAACTTCGCATCGGTGAAATGCACGATGCTTACGACGAGGAACAACGGTGTTTGCGAAACAAAAAACAACCCCCACCCACCAATCCTGGTTCGCTCGAGTAAGAGTCAACCGAAAGCCGCGACACACGCAGTGTGTCGCGGCTTCTCCATCTCCTTTTAATTATGCCTTCTCAATTCGTTCCGAATAATCACCCGATTCAGTATTAATAGCGATGACATCACCTTGGTTGATGAACATCGGCACCATTACGCGCGCGCCAGTCTCAAGAGTCGCTTCCTTGAGAGCGCCGCCAGAAGTGTTGCCTTTTACGGCATCGACAGTTTCGCTGACTTTCAGTTCAATTTTTATCGGAATGGTAACACCAATAATTTCATCATTGTAGACAAGGGCTTTAAGTTCGGAGCGTTCTTTGATAAATTTGCCAGCCGCTCCAACCAAATCTTCTGATAGGGAAAAGCGCTCCGCCGGTTTGCCAGTAGTGTGGAACCAGTACTCAGCTGGTTTGCGGTAGATGAAAGTAATATTTTTACTTTCCAAATCAGCTTCTTCCGCCGTTTCGTTCATATGAAAAGTATTTTCAACGACACGACCACTCACCAAACTCTTTAGTTTAGTGTTATTGACTGGCTTACGTTTTTGTTTTCTAAAAACGTGTGAGGACAGCACTAAGTGGGGTTCGTTATTAAAAATGATTACTTTTTTTAAGGTTATTTCGTTATAAGAGAGGACTGCCATAAATAAAATAGTTAAAATGCTATAATGCTTTTGAAGCTCAAAGATACTACCATATATGCACGAGCTGACAAATAATCCCGATCGCTCTCAGTTTACTGATGAAGAGATTCTTCGGCGTTCGATAAACGAGCCGTGGCTGTTCGTCTTTTTGGTGGACCGTTACGAAGCTGCTTTTCTGCGTAAAGTGCGCGGGATTTTACGGGACTCGCGTGATGTAGAGGAAGTGGTGCTGGATACCTTCGCCAAGATTTACATCAACGCCCACACCTTTACTCCCCAAAGCGGGGCGCAATTTTCTTCCTGGGCGTACCGCATCTTATTGAACACCACCTTCACCCGTTACCAGAAATTAGTCAAAGAAGGCGAGCGTTTTATTGTCTTTGATCCTGAATTTGAGCAACTAATTAGCGAAAATGAACCCCGCTTGTTGAATGAGGAAAAAGATGCCGTCGAGCGTATCTTGGCGCGTTTGCCTGGGCATTTTGCGTTGGTCTTGCGTTTACATTATCTCGAACGTTGGTCGCATGATGATATTGCCAAGCAAACGGGTGAGAATGTCGGCACCATCAAAACTCGCATCCATCGAGCAAAAGCAGCTTTTCGTAAAGAGAGCAACGATACTGAGCTAAAAGTGTTTAAGTAACCTTTTTAGTCATCAGTGTAGTTATAATAGTTGTAGAGCATGAAACACATTAGCCTTATTTTTCACACACCGTCACTAAGACGACAGATTATGCGTCGCGTATACTACAGTTACGCGCTTTCACTAGTCAGCGTTCCTATTTTTTGGCAAGGGATGTTTCTGGGCGGAGTTACCTTACTGCTAGCTAATTGGTTACACGTGGCGAGCATAATTAACAACTTTTTGGCTCTACCAGCACGGGAGACACCACAGTTTGCTTGGTCGGCTTTCTTTGGTGCCTTTTCTAACGGTGAAACTATGACCGCACTGGTGTTTATTGCCTTTATTATAGCTGCCGCTTTAGTGACACGCCACTTCATTACTGTCTTTTTTGCCTCTCCGCGGTTTAAGTTTATTCGGCTGAGTGCAAAGAAACCTGCTTAGATTTTAGGGTAGACCCTAGGTAGAATTACTCCCCGCCACCATCATCCGAAGCGGTTTCGGCCGCGGTGCTAGTCACGCCCCCGCCAGTAGCAGCCGCGCGCGCATCGTCTTTGAGTGATTGGCGAATATATTCCAGCAATTCTTTTTGTACTTTAGGGTTATCACGCAGGAAAGTGCGAGCGGCATCATAGCCGCGTCCGAGCTTGACTTCGGTACTCTCATCGCCACCCGGCGGCAGGAATGAGTAAGACGCCCCCGATTTTTTAATAAATCCGTATTTTTCGCCGAGCGCTAGCAATTCACCCTCACGGCTAATACCTTCACCATAAATAAGGTCAAATTCCGTGGCTCGGAAGGGGGAGGCGACTTTATTTTTTACGACTTTTACGCGGTGTCGACCACCCACGACTTCCTCGCCTTTTTTAATTTGGGCGATGCGACGGATGTCTAAACGTACGGAAGTATAAAACTTAAGTGCCTTACCACCCGGTGTGGTCTCGGGATTGCCAAACATTACCCCGACTTGCATCCGAATTTGGTTGATAAAAATCACTACCGTCTTGCTCTTGGCTACAATACCAGTCAGTTTACGTAAGGCCTGGCTCATCAAGCGAGCTTGTTTGCCGACATGGTGCGCACCCATTTCACCCTCGATTTCATCACGCGGAGTGAGAGCCGCCACCGAGTCAATCACAATTACATCAATCTTACCCGAACGGACCAATGATTCCACAATCTCCAGCGCCTGCTCACCATTATCGGGTTGGGAGATAAGTAACTCGTCTAGCTTCACACCGATGTTGCGAGCGTATTCGGGGTCCATCGCGTGCTCAGCATCAATGAAGGCACAAATTCCGCCGAGTTTTTGTGCTTCCGCGACAGCGTGGAGAGAGAGGGTAGTTTTACCAGAGGATTCTGGACCAAAAATTTCAATAATGCGTCCGCGCGGGAAGCCACCAATCCCAAGCGCATCATCAAGACCAATCGAACCAGACGAGATGGCGTCTACATCCACCCGCTTACTCTCGTCTAAAGTCATAATCGCATCGTTTCCAAACTTAGTTTTGATGGCGCGTAGAGTCTCTTCGATACTAGCCACCCCCGTTGCTCCTTTTTTCGTCTCAGAATTACTTTTGGTTGATTTTTTTGCCATAGCCATAGTTTATCGTTAGTGTTTAATTTAGATCAGTGCTGCCGGAGTAAAGACGAAAGATCTTTCCACTCGGGTTTCCCGACCAAAGCGGTCGCGGGCTTTGAGGGTGGTTATAGTATAACCGTTTTCTAGCACAAGCGCTTCTCGGAAATGCCCCGCCTCATCGGTAAATATCTGACGGCCATTCAGGTAGAGATGGGTAATGTTGAAGGCCTGCCCCGAAAGGGTTAACATCCGTACATTATTGTGGCTAGGCGGTTCCTCAGCCAGTACTATCTGCGGTCCAGCAATCAGAAAGCGACCTTGAAATATTATGTAGCCGACAATTAAGGCAATGAGGGTGAGAGAACTAAACCAAATAAGTATCGTGCGAAAAGTTAGTCGGAATGGATTTATCATAGCTTGGTTTAAGACCGGCCAGGGTCAGTCGTCACTTCGTCCTCGTTAGCACCCGCTGAGCTATTGCTGGTCTTGCCGGCCAGGATCTCACGCGGACGTGCCCCATCAGCGGGACCAATTATCCCTTGCTCCTCCAGGAGATCAACCAAGCGCGCCGCGCGGGAGTAACCAATCCGCAGTCGGCGTTGCAAATAAGAAGTCGATGCCTTACCAGCTTCGAGCACAGCGGCTTTAGCGTCTTCAAACAGCTCATCGTCAGTATCGACATCTTCACCTCCAAGCGAAGCCATAAAGGAATTGGCGTTACCTTCACGCTCGCCTTCGAGATCAATCGTTTCGAGCGTGAGGTCGGTTTGGGTTTTGAGGTAAGCCACCACGCGTTTGATTTCTTCGCCAGAAATGAAAGCCGACTGAATACGCGTCAGACGCGGACTGTCGGAGGAAAGGTAAAGCATATCGCCTTGCCCGAGTAATTTTTCCGCCCCCATTTGGTCAATAATAGTTCGTGAGTCAATCTGAGAAGCCACGTTGAGTGCGATTCGAGTTGGAATGTTGGCTTTGATTGTGCCGGTGATGACATTCACGGACGGTCGTTGTGTGGCTAGAATCAGGTGAATACCAACGGCGCGACTCATCTGCGCCAAACGCACGACTAAGGCTTCCAGCTCGCGCGGATAGGCTTGCATCAGGTCGTTCAATTCATCAAGAATGATAACTATGTAGGGTAGTGGTTCGGGAACACTGTCTTTTTCTTCTTCCAAACTCCCTCTCTCCTCCCACGCTTTTTTGGCGGGCTGGTAAACATTTTGGTGGTACAAATCAAGACCTTGGACTCCTTCGGCTTGCAAAATATCGTAGCGACGACTCATTTCTTTTACCGCCCAAGCCAGTGATTTTAAGGCTTTTTTCGGTTCGGTGATAACGGGGCTAAGTAAGTGCGGAATACCATCGTAAAGTGTCAATTCCACTCGTTTTGGGTCGACTAATATGAAGCGTAGTTGTTCGGGGGAGTTGCGGAAGAGTAGAGAGACAATAATGTTGTGAATGGTGACCGACTTACCCGAACCAGTCGTACCAGCAATTAGTGCGTGGGGCATCCGTGCGATATTAGCAAAATGCACCCCGCTCGCCACATCTTTACCCAAGGCGACCAAAAGCGGTCGCGGGGAATCAGTATATTCGGGATGCTTGAGAACAGACGCCAGTCCAACGGTGGAACGTACGGCGTTAGGCACTTCGATACCGACCAGAGACTTACCTGGAATCGGCGCTTCAATGCGGATAGTGCTGGCCTTGAGAGCAAGTTGGAGTTCTTGAGAAAGAGCCACGATACGCGAAATCCGTACTCCTTGCGCTGGCTTTAGGGAGTAGCGGGTGATGGCCGGACCACTCTCGACGGCATCCATCTCGACGTTAATACCAAACTCCTTGAGGGTGCGTTTGATGATGAGCGAGTTTGCTTTAACATCACCTGCCACCGACTTCCCCTTGTCTTTATTAAGAAGAGAGAGGGCTGGTGGTATGTATGGACCGCTGAAATTCTTGACCACAATGTCACCCGTGACGGCAGTCTCGATGGCGGCGCTGACTTTTTCTTTGAGTGTGGTGGAAGTGGAGGGTTCGCTGGGCGGAGTGTCTTTAGGTGTCTCTGGTGCAGTTGGTGCGGGGTCGGTGTAGAGACCAAGCTCCTTGAGTCCAAATTCATCATTTTCATCACCAGCATCTACCTCATCAGCGGTGGCGTTTTTTTCACGTTTTAGGAAGCCAGGCAAACTTATGCCGGTATTGAAAGTAAGAAAAACGCCAATGAGAATGAGAGCCACCAAAAACACTCCAGCCACCCATGCTTCCAGTAGATAAGTGAGTGGACCAGCTACGATGTAACCGACTTTTCCGCCCCACGCTGCGTTGTTCATCCAGAGCAGAGAGAGCAGAGCGACAAAGGACAGCGAGATGCCAATGATTTTAGCCGCACTCACACGTTCGTCGTCTTTGGGTCTAAGCAGAGCCACTAGATAGAACAGACACGCTAGGGGAGCGAGCCAGGCGCCACTTCCAAATAGCCAAGTGAGCGCGGTGCTGGTGACATCACCCACCACCCCAGCGTAACCAAGCAGTGAAAAGAGCAGGAACACTCCCAGCACCCCGAGCAAGACGGCGCTAATGGCTTGTTTAGTTTGGGGTGAAAGATCGTCAAACAACGGCGGTCTCTCAGTGGCGATTGGTACTTTTTTCTTACGGGACATAGACAAAACAACCTCAATAATAACCTTACAATCATAACACAGGACAACCCTAAACTTCTCCACCTCTCCCGAGGCAAGACCTCGGGACGGGGCTCACCGCCGTTCTCCCGAGGTCTTGCCTCGGGACGGCTGTAACAGACACTTGCAATTCAAAAAAATGTCCTTATAGTTAAAGGTAGCTGACTTTTATTTTCTCACAGACAGTGCTAGTGAGAGACAGAACTCATTAACAGACTCTAAAAGACAATATGGAAAAAGAGACAGGCATAGCAGTTAAACGATTGTCCGCAAACGATGATTATTATAATAACGTTTTTAAAAAGACAGAAAGAATGGTGTCTGTAGTCTTTTATATTTTGTCTTACATCGAAAAAACTGACCGCAACGATTTGCATCTCAAAGTCACTAGCGACCGCGCCCTAGCTGTCCATGAAGCGGCGCTGGCGACTTTGGCACTCTACGAATATGAAGCTAAAGAAAAAATCTTTCCGCTCGAGCACGCGCTCGTAGCTTTAGCTGGGTCGTTTCGGATCGCTAACGCCGCGCGGGTGGTAAATGATGATGTGTTGGCACTGCTGCTAGGAGAACTCGATCTGGTGCAACGTTATCTACGCAATCACTTTTCCCAACTTACGCCACTATCACTACGTGATTCGGGAATTCTTTCCCCCGTTACTCCACCGCGGCGAGTAGCGAGTACTACGCATAGTCCAGCGTCCACTCCGCGTTCGGCTAGACCAACCCGACCCAACATTCCCGCGGGGGATATCAGCTCCGAAGCCCATCTGGTCTACAGTCAACTGGTCGATAGAGCCACGCGCATCAAGACTGTCCTTGAAGCTATTCCCGAAGCGACAATCAAAGACATTGCGGAAGTTATCACAGACGTTAGTGAAAAGACTATTCAGCGTGAATTAAATAGTCTCATAGAAAAAGGACAAGTAAAAAGACAAGGAGAAAGACGTTGGTCTAAATACTCCATTATTAAATAAAAGACAAAACTATCCCGAGGCAAGACCTCGGGATAACTAAGGAAAGAGACAAAAACCCGAGGCAAGACCTCGGGAAGGGTTTCTCCCGAGGTCTTGCCTCGGGAAAAGGTATTTGCGACCCGCCCTTGCCTTTATTTTTCCGTGTGTTCTGCTTAATTTAAGCCCAATTTTTAATGTAAGAAACTCCCCCAGCTGTCGTCATCATAAACGGACAGGAATAACAGTTTTCCGTTGACGTTTCAACATCCTTGGCGTATTGTGCTAACGGTAAAAGTGGCATAAAAACTGGTGCAAAAAATTTAGAAAGAGCGGTGTTTGGTGGCGCAAGAACAAGAAGTACAAAACTTCAAGTGCTACACACCACCGCTACGACTTAGCACCCGTACTAATCCACATATCCACGCCGGTTGCCACTGTTGTTGATTAGGCATTCTTTGTTATAATCCTAACTGTGCGCTTACGCGCTTTTTTCTAAAGTAAAACCCGTGCCCTTGTGTACAGCTTCGCCTGCACACTACTCGCACTGTTACTTAAGTCAGAAAAAGCCGTATTAGTGTGAACGTTCTTTGACAATACATAAGAAGATACAAGTGCAAGTGTAAGACCAGAGAAGCAAGACAGTGTTTTGCTCCACTCCCACGCTTACACACACCGTGTTCTTATGGGTCTCGCTGGGGAAACTCACAGACTTCCATATCGCAAATCTTTAACCGCCTCATGGGTGCGGCGCGTAAGCTGATAACAACACAAATCCAAATTGTTCGTGGTGTCGTCACTAGCGCAAAATATCTATCGACCCGCTGTTTGCGTCTACAGACTTACTGTTTACCAAACAGCTTCCCGCCCGACTTTGTCCCGTCTTTGGTTGCTTACGACAGACCCGCAGACCCGTTTCGCAGCTAATCTTGCGGTGGCGCTCATTGGATTACCTAGGAGCAATACCGGAAGTTAGTGATATTACGTGAGTGGCGTGATAAACCATTTACGAATATGAATTAATTCATATTATCAGTTTAGTTATCAAATTAATTGCCCTTTAATTCTGGGCGCGCGTGTTAATCCCACGCAAAAAAATTACTTAAATATTGTTATGACAATTGCAAAAGATTTTGCTACTAAGGCCTCCGTGGTACTGGTAGCGGCTGCAATGATCCTCACTTTGTTTGCTCCTGCAGCGCAGGCACAATCAGCAGCGGATCTGCAGACTATGATTAATAATTTGCTCGCACAGATTGCAACTCTCCAGGCCCAAGTTGGTCAGGGTGGTGCACCGGCTGCCGCTGGCGTTTGTCCATACACATGGACTCGCGACCTCCGCACTGGTTCAACTGGTGCTGATGTACAAAAACTCCAGCAGTTCCTAAACGCCAATCCTGACACTCGCGTGGCAGCCACTGGTGTTGGTTCGGCTGGTCAAGAGACACAGACTTTCGGTCCAGCGACCGCAGCGGCTGTTTCTAAGTTCCAAGTTATGCACCGCGCTGAGATTCTTACTCCAGCCGGTCTAGTTAATCCAACCGGACTATTCGGTCCAGCTACTCGCGCTAAGGCTAATGCCCTTTGTGTAGCAGCTGCTCCAGTCGCTCCAGTCGCTCCAGTCGCTCCAGTCGCTCCAGGCGATGAGGAAGATGAGGATGTTTCAGCTCTTGGCGGCGAAGCCGACTTGGCACAAGTTGAAGTAGACAATGCCGATGATGACACTGTCTCTGAAGGTGCTGAGGGTGCTCCAATTGCAGTACTTAATGTCGAATTTGACAATGGTGACGCCGAGATCAATCGTCTCGATGTTCGTCTAGTTGGTACTGGTAATGGTCAAACTCAACCATGGAATATCTTTGAGACCGTATCACTTTGGGTAGACGGTGAAATGGTAGCGGAAGCCGATGCTAGTTCTCGTGCTGACTACCTTAGCCGTAGCACCAATGCCGGCGTTATTCGTTTCTCTGGTCTAGACGACATTGTTGCTCTAGAAGATGAGGAGCTCGAAATCGTCGTAGCGGCTGATGTTAGAGACCCAGTACGCGGTCTTAACAGTCCAGACGATGTCACGGTATCAGTCGCTGGCCTACGTTTCACTGATGCCGCTGGTATCGTAGAAACCGTTTCAGCTACAGCTGGTGGTGTTGTTGATAGCGCTGACACAGCTGTTGTCAGTATCGAGGAAGCGGGTGAGGGTCAAGAACTCCGCTTCTCAATCGGTAGTGGTAATCCAGCCGCCACCAATATCTTGGTAGATGCAGATACTCGCACCAATGGTGTGAAAATCTTGGAGGGCTCGCTACGAGCTGAAGATGCTGATATCTTACTAGAAACCTTAGCAGTACGAATTGAGACTGCTGCTGCTACTACTTCACAAGTGGTTAATGATGTTCGTCTTCGCATCGATGGTCAGACCTTCCGTGTAAATAACGCCCTACATTCAGCTAACCACATAGTTTACTTCTTCCACATCGACAACGATGTTGAAATTGCTGACGGTGAGACTGTACAAGCTGAAGTGCTTGCTGACTTCAATAAGCAAGTAGGTAATTACAACAACGGTCAAACTATTCGTGCTTCGTTCGAAGTCGGAAGCACTGTTGCTGAGGGTGCTGCTAACATGAATCTTGATGTTGCTCAAAACGAAATCAGAGGTTCAGCTAGTGGTGAATTACACAAGCTAGTAGCTCAGGGTGTGGTTGTCACTATGATGACTGGCGCTACTGCTACCGGTGTTTCTGCAGATGTGGCCGCTGATAGTACAGGTGAATACCGTATGCGTTTTGAGGTCACTGCGGTAGAGGAAGAGGTATGGGTTGCTCAGACCGCGGTTCGCGGTACTGCTGCCACCACTACGGGCAACGGTATTGCTTATCGTATTCTTCACTCTAACTTCGCACCTACAGCAACTGGAACAGTGACTGAATCTTTCCGTCGTATATCTGGTGGTACGGTTGATGGTAACTTCATCCGTATTGCCGATGGTCAAACTGCTGTCTTTGAACTCTTCGTGACGTTCAATCCAGATGTTGCTGGTCAGTTTATGGTTGAGGCAGTTGCTGTTGGCTTCAATGAAGACGCCGCTGCAGCAGCTACTGACACCTTCACTCTTACACCAGGCAGTGATTACCAATCACCATTGGCTTCAATTAGAAACTAATTGACAGCTTGTGGCGGTAATCTTGCTTAGGTAAGATGAAGCTGAGGTAAAAACAAAAACCCCCCGATTTTTCGGGGGGTTTTTGCGTATTCCCGAGGCAAGACCTCGGGACAAGACCTCGGGACAAACCTAGCTCAGCCAAAAAACCCAAGAAAAACCCGAGGCAAGACCTCGGGATATCCCGAGGTCTTGCCTCGGGAGGCGCGGGAACGTCGCATTATCCTTTGCGCGCTAGTCTCAGCTAAAGTAAAATGTAAAAATATGAATATGGACACAAGAAAAATTTTTTTGACGGCGATTTTGTTGGTGGTTGTTTTCTTTCCCCAAAGTAGTAGCGCCTACGAAGCCACCAAACAATCCGCCTTTAAGCTGGATGATAGAACCTACTTATTTTTGATCGAATACGAGTTTGGCTTTTTGAACGCTGACACTTGGCTACCACTGGCGGCAGTGAAGGTACCCTCTACTCAAACAATTACCGCTGGTCCCAGCCAAATCAGTTATTACATCAGCGGCCTGGCTGGTACGACTACTGTTGACCGTTCTGTCACAGCCACTAATATTCCAGCTTGGCGTAGCCACTCTGTCGTACTTAGCTCAGCACAAGTGGTGGATGTCGCCGATGAAAAATATTACTTTGTACCAAAGAGAGAGCGGCACACCTTCACGCTAGTGACCATTCTCCGCGCCGATAAGCCACTGCCAGCTGACACCGACAGAGCATTGAAGCTGCAAGTGACTGCCCTGCCGTACACCGTAGAGAGGGAAGATCGCCCGGGGCGGTCTACACATTTGGTTAGTCCACAGTCTCTCGCTGGCTACCGCACCCCAGCTCCGCTACTTCCCTAGGCAAGACCTAGGGAACCAAAAAACCCGAGGCAAGACCT
>DBNX01000029.1 GCA_002299465.1 Patescibacteria group bacterium UBA661 | reverse complement strand
GCGGGAACTGGTGGGGCAGGTGGCGGTGGTGGTGGCGGGGTAGGTAGAGACGACGGGGCTACGGCTGGGGGTGGGTTTGAAGCAACCGATGCGCCCTACCGAAGTGGTGATGGGCGAGTGACAATTACCGGCTTGGCTTTCCCGCGAAGTCAGATTGTGGCCCTGGTTGATGGTCGGGAAGCGTTGCGGGGGCGAGCGGGGGATGATGGTGCTTATTCGATAGTGATTGATGCGATTGCACGCGGCGTTTATACTTTTGGTGTATTTGCTATTGATGCTAACGGTGTGAGATCTTCAACTTTCAGCACCTCGTTTACGGTAACTGGTGCACGTACCTCAGCTCTCTCAAACATTAACCTCACTCCATCAATTAGAGTTTCGCCCGATCCGGTGACGCCCGGGCAAACTCTTACAATTTCTGGTTTTGCTCAACCCAACGCTACAGTAACCATCGAAAACGAGCGAGATGGAGCACCGGCTAGCCGGCAAACATTGACCGCCACTACGACTGCTAATGGAGCTTGGTCGGTGTCAATAAACACAACCGGTTTAGCTGTGGGTACTTACAAGGTGCGGGCTCGCACTAATCTCGTTACGGGTGTGTTGACTAGTTTTTCCAGTTATGTTTTTTATGGTGTTGGACAAGCTGCGACGCGACCGACTAATACTGATTTGAATCGTGATGGACGGGTGAACTTAGTGGACTTTTCAATCTTACTTTTCTGGTGGAACTCTGACGGTGGTACCTCAGACCCATCTGCTGACATAAATGGTGATGCACGCGTGAACTTAGTTGACTTCTCAATTCTCCTCTTTAATTGGACTGGTTAAAAACTGTGGGTAAGCGAGAAGCATTTATCTTTAGAGTGCTCTATAATTAAGGCATATGTCCTTTCTGCAGAGATTAAAAAATCGTGGGGTACGTTCGGATCAGGCATCATTGCAATCTGATTCGGAGGAGACAGCCGTTGATAAAGTGGCACAGTTGCATGTTGATGTCTATCAGACTGAACACATCATTGTTATTTACGCCCAAGCAGCGGGAGCTGATATGAACGATATCAACGTCTCGATTGAAGGCGATGCTGACATTGTGTTAATTGAAGGTCGGCGTGTTCTCCCGGAATACATTGTTTTCCCAAAGAAAAAAGATATTGGCGATTACTACGCCCAGGAATGTATCTGGGGGGATTTCTACCGGCGAATTATTCTGCCGGAAAGTGTTGATATTGAAAAAGCGGAAGCCAAGATTAAGAATGGTGTGCTAATTTTGGTGTTGCCGTTATTAAAGCCAACCGAGAAAGAGCGGGTGCGTTTACGAGTCAAGCAAGAACGACAGCGTCCGTTGCGGGGGTGATTTTAATTAGAGAAAATTTTATGCCTAGTTCATTTCTTAGTACTTTCCAAAATATTCAACCAAGTAAATTGTGGCTTAAATTCGGTGTGGCTGTTTTGATTGTTTTTTTCTCGCTACTTTTTTTTAAGAGTGCTTTTGCCGCTACTTTACAGTTAAGTCCGAGTACCGGCACTTACTCGAGTGGACAAACTTTTACTACCAACGTACGGGTGCAACCAGCTGGACAAAGTGTCAATGCCGTGGAAGCCACCTTGCGGTTTGATCCGCAAGTACTAGCTGTGGTGAGTATCAGTAAAACCGGCTCAGCGTTCTCACTCTGGACAGTAGAGCCGACCTTTTCAAACACAAACGGCACGATTACTTTTGGCGGAGGTAGCCCGACGCCATTTACAGTCGCTTCAAATATTGTCAGTGTGACTTTCAGAGCCGTGGCTCCAGGATCGGCCTCAGTTACTTTTGATGACGCTTCGGTCTTGGCTGCGGATGGACGAGGGACTGATGTTTTCAGACCATCAACTGGTGGTACCTTCACTGTTTCTGCCGCCGCCACGCCAACTCCTACTACTCCTTCACCAACTACCCCAACTACTCCAACCCCGGGAGATGATCAGCCACAAGAAGCTTTGATATTTGGTGATCCGCCGCGGACACCTGAAGTGGGTTCGACTGCTTTCTTGGATCCCGAAGTTTGGTATCGGATTAGCGATGGTGTTTTCACTTGGACATTGCCTTTTGACATCAATGCTATGGCAATTGAGATTAGCACTTCATCGGATAATGTTCCGAGTGAAAACGAAGAAGCCATCATCGATCCGCCGGTGGATGAGTTTAGAATTACCAGAGAACTAATTCAAGACGGCGAGCAGTATTTTAGTATCCAATTTAGAAATCAAGTTGGTTGGGGGGCAGTTTTAAATCGAAAACTCAGAATTGATACCACCGCACCGAATCCGTTTGAGGTGATTGTTCGTGCTGGCACTACACCCTCTTCGTTCCCGCTCCTGATGTTTGAAGCTACTGATGAGACATCTGGAATTGCCTACTATGAATTAGTAATTGCTGATAGGGAACCAATTAGAGTTACTCCCGATGAAGCCCGATTGGGTTACTTACTGCAAGACTTGGAAGATGGTACTTACACCGTACGGGTGACAGCCTTTGACTTGGCTGGGAATTCACGAGAATCAGCAAAAGCCGTACTCATTACTGCTGGTTGGATTAAGCCGGTAGAAGTGGTGGAAGAAACTTCTTGGTTAGATTTCTTTACGCCCACCAATCTCCTGATAATTTTCCTCATCATTATTATCATTCTTCAGTTTATCTACATTTGGTACGAACGAAAATTAATTAGCCAAAAAGAGGACAAGCTCAGGCGGGAGACAAGAGACGTGCAAGATCAGATGGAAAAAATATTCTCAGCTCTGCGAGACGAGATCTACGATCAGATTAATATGATTACAAAACGCAAACGTCTCTCTAAAAATGAAAAAGACGCAGTGGAAGGTCTTAACCAAGCTCTCGAAGTATCGGAGACTCTAATTGAAAAAGAAATCAATGATGTTAAATCGGTGTTGAAGTAAAAAGGTCTAATAATAATCCCCATAAAAAGGTTATACCGCGGACTCCCGGAAGAGAGTCCGCGGTATAATAAAATTAGCCCCATTTCTACCTAAGGTAGAAAATAGGGTTGTTGTGTAATGATTAAATGGCAAGTATTCAATAAATCAACCGCGTTTATAGCGTGGGCTTTTGTGGGCCTGTTTATAGGTGTGTTTGTGTTGGCGACAATCGATCGCACGCGAGTGCAAACCGAGACGATGTTGATTGTCCCGGGGTCGGTTCAATCGGAATCTTGGCAGTCTGTGCAGCAGTCATTAATTTCGGATTTGCATGGAGAATCTTTGTTTCAAGAATTTTCAGCAAATAATTCTGCTTATATAAACTTAGCCGCCCTTACTCCAGCTTTGCCGACACCACCGGAGACACCAACTACGGATACCACGGAAAATAATGAAATCGGTGGTTCTGAAACTATTACTGAACCAAGCATAACTGAAACGCCAGATTATCCGGCACAAGAATCATTGCCAGAAACTACAACAGGAGTGCCGGAAGAAGTTGCTCCGGCGGTTGAAATGCCAGCTGATTTGCCAGCAGCTGACATCACAACACCAGCAGTTGAAGCGCCTGCAGATTTACCAGCACCCGAAGTTACTGTTCCGGCTGAAACGACAGAAAATGTCTCCGAACCAGTATCTAGTAACGGAATTTGGGGAGTATTTACGGAGTCGACAGGTAGTTGGCCATTATTGCAAGAGACAACCATTACTTACGTTACCACCACAGAACCGATTTCGAGCACGCCAGTTGACCCAGTTGTTTCAGAGGAGGCTGCCCTGGAGCAGGCACCGGCTGAACCAGCGCTCAGCAATTATTCTGAAGAAGAACAAATAAGTGACGCCCAGCCACCTGAAGGCGCCCCAGCTGAAACGGAAACAAACGAGAATGTACCGGGTGGGGACTTAACTAATGAAGTGGTGGAAGAAGTGTTGATTGAAACCGAAGAAGAGTACACTACCACCACGGAGGTTGTAGAGGTTGAACCAACCGAAGTTAGCTTCTCACCACTAACCGTCTGCGCAGAGCAATCGCCATGTGAAATGTACCCGCTGGTCTTTAATCAGTTTATGTTACCAGAATTTGAGTCGGATCAATTTCTCAGTAATGTCACAGTGCGATTATCACTAGCAGCGCAAGCGCAGAATGACGGGACACCGCAGTACATTGTGATTGATTATCGGTACGCCAATGACGCCCCGTGGCGAGCAGGAACACTTATCAATATTGCTGATGAGACATCTAATAGCTTAAATGGTGGGTATTATTTAATTTCCCTTGATCAACCGCTTCGACAGGCAGACCTAGCCACTCTGGAAGTTAGAGTTTCTTATGTAGGAGACATCGCTAGTCTTAAGCGAGCTTACGTGGAAGCGTTGTGGTTAGAAGTAGCAGCGGCTACTTTTTATGAGGAGGGCGACCCGCATTATGGTACAGACGCACTCCGTAGCGATCGAACACTCATTGAACCGCGCTTTCACAGCATTGCCACCAGGAATGTTGATTTTGGGGCTGGTGATTTGCCTAAATTTGTGATGAGTTATAGTCCGCAACAAAGTACTCTACGTCGCTTAGCCACGGCCCTGATTAGCGAAAATGTTTATCAAGTGGAAGCGGTGCGGGTAATTAACTCTGATGGAGCGGTTGTTGATATGCCTTTAGCAGTACGTAAGCACGACGACACAACCTGGACCATTGAGTTTACTAAACAACCACAAAAATTCTTACCCGGACGTTATCTGCTGGAAGTGGTGGTGAATGAAAATGATACACGGTTCATTGATTCGTTTGAATTTTACTGGGGAGTGTTGGCAGTTAATACTACGCGTGACCGTTATTACCCGGGAGACCGCGTGACTTTTAATTTAGCCGCCCTAACTGACGAAGGTGATACCATCTGTGATGCTATTTTAGAACTCACTGTTATTACTGCTGACAATTATTTTCATACGGTGCCAGTCGAGCAGTCAGGTTTTTGTGGCAAAAACAACGTAACTGATATGCCGGATTATCTGGCACATTTTAGTGAGACAACAGCACTGGGTGAATATACAATTCAACTTCGTCACTTCAATACGAACGGGGAACTAGTGCACCAAATAGAGAATTCATTTTTGGTAGAGGAGTTTATTCCTTTTGAAATTGAACGGACAGCGCCGACACGAATTTTCCCACCAGCACCCTATGATGTGAGAATTAACGTGAAAGCCAACCGTACTTTTACCGGCGATGTTGTAGAGCTGGTGCCGCGTGGTTTTATTATCACGGAAGCCGGGGATGCTTTAATAGAGACCAGGGCCGATGCGACCGCGATAATCTGGCGAGAGGTGGTGATGAGTGAAGGTGAGGAAAGGATTTTTTCGTACCGTTTTGATGCGCCTAACATCAGCCCGTATCTTTTCTTGCTGGGCCCGCTTTCGCTCGATGGTCACCAAGAATTGCGACAGTGGCAGATTGCTTCAGACGCGATTGCGGCGGCGGGTTGGTTTGTGGGCACTAGAACTGTTGCTGGAACAAACCTTAACCAAGCGGCGAGCGCTTTGCAGTGGAGTACTTCATCGGTAGATAATTTTTATTTCACACACTCGACTTCATCGGCTAGTCAGGAGGTGACAATTAGACAGCCTGGAGATTACTTCATAGCCGTCAACGTACCACACCAACGAACTGACGCTAACGCGCGCGGGACACGTATCGGCATTGAAGTGCGTCTTAACGGCGTCGCTCTACCAGAGGGACTTGGGCGTAGTGGCTACATATCTAATCAATTAACTCACTCGGAATCATCTTCCCATGTCTTTTTTATGCTGGAAGACGCTGCGGTCAATGATGTGGTGACAGTAAACGTGCAGGGGTTAACTACCATCAACGCGGCTGATATTGTCAATGTCAGTGGTCAAGCGTCTATGTATATTGAGTATCTGGCACACAATGTTGGGGTTTTTGCGGCGACAACAACACAAACCACTAATTCAACGAACTTAAACCAACTGACAGAGTTTCCGTTTACTTGGACAGAGGTGAGACAAGATACGGGATTTGTACATTCAAACTCGGTTAATCCGCAGCAAGTAATCTTATCTAACCCTGGTGTCTACCACGTGCAAGTCAGTATTCCTCTTACTACTACTGCTGATAACACAAATATTTTAGGTAGAATTTTATTGAATGGGGTACAGGTTGATGGTGGTCGTTTTAATCAAGGTTATGCCCAGCTCCCGACTACGGAAAGCGACCCAGATAGTTCAATTCACTTCTCGGGCATAGTGGTAGCGACTACCACTAATCAGCTGCTGTCGGTTACAGCTTTTCGAGAAGGGGCTGTGGGCACGGTGACGGTGCCGGCTGGTGCAGTGGGTACTCTATTGGTGCGCAGATTGCCAGCGACAGAAATAATTGCCTTACGTGGCAATAATCTAGTCGGAGGAACCAACTGGAATCCAGCCGCCGCCGCCGCTATTCAGTGGACAGCTCAAGATGCTAGGGACGCTGCTATTTTCACTCACTCTACCACCACCAATAACCACCAAATAACAATTACGTCTCCCGGGGACTATTATCTGTCATTTAATAATGCCCTAACCGGGGTGGTGACTCGTGCTAATAGTCGGATTCAAGTTTTGAGAAATGGAGTGCCGGTAAGTGGAGCGCGAACCCAATCTAACTACATCAGAAACTTGGGTGGACACAATGAAGCATCAGGTGCTCTGGTTTTCATATTAGAAAATGTGCAGGTTAACGATGTAATTACCGTGACTACAGCGCAAGAAGCCGCCGCAGGTACGTTAGACGATACTACTGCTGCTAGCTTGTTGCTGTGGAGGAAGCAAGAATTCAATCAGCGACCAAATGCTCCCAGTATGTTTAACGCACCCTTTGATAACATACGCTTTGCTTCCACCACCCCACACTTTGATTTTTCTGCTAATGACCCAGATGGTAGTTCTAATATTATTTACCAATTCTCCATATCAACATCTTCTGACTTCGCCGCTTCCACTACTTACGATTCCATTACTAGTGCACAATTTTTTAACACTGCCTCCAGTACTGATACATCACCTTTTACGGAAGGAGATCGGATTAGATTCCAACTCCCGTCAGCGGGAGCCTTAATAGATGGTGTGACTTATTACTGGCGAGTGCGGGCTAGCGATGTTACCGGGTCGGGGCAGTTTGGTGACTGGTCAACAACTCAGAGTTTGACAGTGGACCTCGCTCAGGCGACACCAAGTTGGTATCAGAGTTTTACTGGTCAATTTGTAAGCAACACTTTAATCGGTACGGTGTCTAGTGGTGGGGATGAGGTGCGTGTAGACGCTACACCGAGTTCAGAAGTGCTCATTGCTTACGGTGAGGGGACAGTTCAGACCCCGCGGTATCGTTTTTGGAATGGTACATCCTGGGGGACTGAATTGAACGCTCTTTCGGTAGGTGGCACTATTAACTGGGTGCAAACAGCGGCTGGGATTGGTCGAGATGAGTATCTATTGGCGACAATTTCTAGTAACAATGCGGCAAACGTTCAAGTTTACAATGCTGGTACTGGTTCTTGGGGTAATTTAGTGACGCTCAGTAATTCTTTGTCATTAACTCATCGCGGTGTGGCGGTAGCTTACGAAAGTATTTCTGGTGATGGTATGGCAGTGGCTTGTGCCGGGACGGATTTAGCGTTCAGAACTTGGAACGGTAGCGTTTGGTCAGCTACTAGCACGGTTGTCAGCACCTCGTTGAATGCTTGTAATTTTGTTGAACTTGCCGCCGATCCGACTTCGGACGAGATTATGTTAGTGACACGAGACACCGGCTCCCAATACGAAGCGATTGTTTGGAATGGTAGTACTTGGGTGGAGAGTCGAGTGCTTGGTTCTGCTTCGGCTGTGGGTCGGGAAGGAATTGCGGTTGAGTATGAGAGATCTGGAGATCAAGCCATTATCGTTGTTAGCAACGGTGCCTTAAGTAGTATTATCTACACCACCTGGAACGGTTCTGAGTTTAGCTTAAACACGACGCAAGCCATTGGTGACGATTTTGAATTTGGTCGGTTGGTGGCTGACACAGATTCCGATCAGATGACTTTATGTTACATTGATTTTGATAGCGATATTGGTGTGTTGCGTTGGAATGGGGGGGTGTGGGCACCTTTCGTGGAGTTGGATATCAGTGGCAATGCTAACACTGGACGCCCGGTCGATTGTATATTTGAAACTTTAGCCGGTCGTACGGATTCAGTTATCACCACTTACAGTGATACAGCGGCTTTACGCTACCGAGCAGCCACGTCATCTAATGTTTGGGAGCCAGAAATTTCAGTCAGTAACATTCTAGATTCATTTTGGGTGCGTACGGTACGTGCCGGAGACGGCACTGTTATCACCGCGGCTTTGGATGATGTCAGAGATGTTTTAGAGACCTCAGCTTGGAATGGCTCAGCCTGGTCAGCAAAAAACACCCTGGAAACTAGTCCGTCTTCAGTCTTGGCAGTACCCTTTGAGATGTTTGACTTAGCTGCTAAGCGTTTTCAGTATAGTGAAGGCGTTGTACGCACTCAACCGATTAATTTTGGTAAGGTGCCCAACCAGCCAACTTGGGGTGACATTTCGTTTACAACAGCCGAGCCAGCCGGTACTGATGTACGGGTACGAGTGCGCTTTACCAACTTTACGACGTGCGATACTTACGTTCCAAACGGAGTTTTGCCGGGCAATGGGGCTGGTTTTGATGTGTCACAGTCACCAATTAACTTAACCGGCTTAGCCACCAGCACTTACAGTCAAATTTGTTTAGAGGCCACACTAACCACTTTAGGTACACAATCAGCGACTCTTAACGAGTGGACATTGTCGTGGGTTCGTCAACCAAAACTATCCCAGAGCAACTACCGCTGGTATGGCAATGGGAGCTTCTTGACCCCAACTGATCCTTGGCCAATTGGTCCAGTTGGTTTGGGTGAAAATATTCCAATGTCGCCAGTGACAGCTATTAGTCTTAATGAAGTAACTCGTTTGCGATTGGCAGTACAGAGTAAAAATGTCACCCTACCAGCACTTTCGCAGGCCTTCAAATTACAATACGCCGAAGGATTCACTTGTAGCCCCGGATTGCAGTGGAATGATGTTGGTGGTCCGGCTTCAACCACGGCTTTGTGGCGCGGTTTCAATAATGCAATTGTTGGTAGCGATTGGTACAACACCAACTGGACTAGGCGTATAAAAATAACGGTTCAGCATACAGTGGTTGAAGCCGACCTCACCGACTTCCCAGTC
>DBNX01000009.1 GCA_002299465.1 Patescibacteria group bacterium UBA661 | reverse complement strand
TCCGCGTACAATTTTATCTTGCCCAGATCCTGTAGCAGACTTACGGTCCGAACTAGAGCAATTGTCATTTGTTCTCTGTGCTCAAGAACCGACTGACCGGTTTCAGACTCAGTCTCTGCTGGCCAGATTTGCAAGACTTCCCGCAAAAGCAAAGCTAGAGTGATGTCTTGCTTGTCACTAAAACGAGCGGCTCCTAACACGAAGCCACAGAGCCCAAAATCTTTGGGCTCAACTGGAAAAGGAGATTGAAACACAAGTCCTCCTAATCACCTCGACCGCCGAGGCTACCTTAACGATAGCCTAAATGTTTTCAGTAAACAAGCCCCGACTGGTCATTTTGTAAGATAAAAACGGCTCTAATTTTGGTTTACAGACTTTAGAAAATCTGCTACCATCGCCAGTCCGTGTCTCAAAATCACACTGCAAGGAGAAGCGATGACGCCGGAAATTATGCGCGCTTGGCTGCGACTCACCTTCATTGGCTTAACCAGCACGAATCGTTGGCTTTGTCTCTGGATTGACTCTCTTGCCTTGCTCGGGGAACAATCTTTGGCAAAACCAAAGAAACTAAAATAAATTGTGGTGCTTCAAACCACCACCGCCTCGGCTATTTGCCCGAGGCTTTTTACATCTGCCCAGGCGCTTTAATACCAAGTACCCAAAGACCATTTTTAATAGTGGCACGAGTCGCCGCGGCGACTGCCAATTTGTATGGTGAGTAAGTGTCATCGCGATCAATAATTTTTTCCTGAGCGTAAAAGGTGTTGAAAGCACCCGCGAGTTCTTTCAGAAACTGTGCCACTTTGTGCGGTGATCTTTCTCTAAAAGATTCTTCAACTACTTCCGGAAAACGATAAATGAGTCGTTCCACTGGATAAATGACAGCTGGTGCCAAACTAGTGCCTGGCGTGATACTAATGAGCCGAGCTTTTTCTAACAAACTAAGCAGGCGGGCGTGCGTGTACTGAAGATATGGTCCAGAATCTCCCTCAAAGGATAGGGCTTGCTCCTTATCAAAAATAGAATTTTGATAGATACTTCCGCGCAGAGTGGCATACTTAATAGCCCCCACCGCAACCTCTTCTGCCAACTCTTTGGTTGGTTTGGTGTAACCGCTTTCCTCCATTTTATAAAAAGCTGCTTCCGTAATTTCAGAAATAAAATCCAGAGCCGAGATAACATCACCCGTGCGCGAAGACATTTTACCAGTAGTCAACCGCACCAGACCATGTCCAACGTGTTCGGTCTTTTCTGACAATTCCGGATAAATAAAGCTTAACGCTTTTTTCAAAACCTTAAAATACTCAGCGACCTCATTAGCCGCACAAACTATCGACAAATCATAAGCTCCGATACGCTCCTCTTTAATCTTCGCCAGAGCTAATTCTTTAGCTTCGTAGGTCGGCAGACCTTCTTTGTTTATAAAAACTCTGGTATGAAGTCCATATTTTTCACCCACAAAAACTCTGGCACCAGCACTTTCTAGGAAAATCTCCGGGTGTTTTTGTACTATTTCTCGCCCCCGCAAACCAGTCTCACTCTCAAAAAAATAAGCGTCGAAGGTGGTATCGAGAATCCGATAAATATCTTCAAAATAAGCCAGAGAAACGCTTCGACCCCGATCGTAGAGAGCGTTAATTTTTTCCTCGCTTCGTTCGTAGATAGCTCGATTGATAGCTCGTATATCAACCTGTGCCGTGGTGTCGTTCTTATAAGCCGTAGCTCCTAAGGCATAGGCTCGACCCAGCTCCCGCGCTCCAAAATCACCGTCCTCGCTAATACCGAGTTGTTGCATTCCCCAAACAGCACACGCCACGTGTAGTCCGACGTCGCCCTGATAATTAACCCGTAGCACATCCGCTCCCTGCATCATTGCTAGGCGAGCCAAGCTCTCCCCCACAGCGTTGGTAAACAAATGCCCAACGTGAAATTCTTTAAAAGGATTTGGGTCGGTATATTCAACTAATATCCGCTTCCCTGACCACGAAGTATTTCTCCCCCAACTATCTCCCGCCGCCGCTACTCCCGCGATTTCTTTAGTAAAAAAATCGCGGGTTAGATAAAAATTCAAAAAACCCGGTCCAGCAATTTCGATACGGTCTACGTATTTTAGGGTGCCGGCTAGCGCCGCGCTTAAGCGCTCCGCGATTAAGCGCGGCGCTAGCCCCACCCCCCGCGCCAACACCAACGCGACATTGCTTGAATAATCACCATTGGTTATATCTGCTGGATGCTCAACCGTAAACGACACCTCTGGCCATTCCATTTTTTTACAAGCCTCTTTAAGGGCAATAAAAAGTGTCTCTTTCATTTGCTAGTTACAATAGCCCATTATTCCACGACTGTCACTAGAGTCGGTGGTGGCTGAGAAACCACCGTAAAAGTCTGTCTCCCCAACACTTGTCCGCGCGCATTTTCAACACTACAACGCCAAACTCCCGGTGTCACATTAGTAATTACCGTAAAACCTCGATATCCAGCTTCATTACCACCAAAAATCTGGTAGCTAATCGGCGCTCGCTTCTCCCATTCCCCCGCCGCGTTCTGCCACGACCACTGGTGCCGAATCATGGTGGTTAAATCCGTTGGCGCATACACACGCGCAAAACAAGCCAGCGACCGACTAGCGTCCAGGTTAATAGTTAACGGGTACCATGGAATAGTCTCAAGCCAACTTTTAGTCTCACGCACAATCTGATAGTCACCGGTTGGTAATTTTTCTACCCGATGATAAATCTCCAGCTGCGTCAAAGAAAGTGGGATGGGGGGGATCATATTGAAAAAATACAGGGTATTAAACACGACATACAAAGAGCCAACCGCGAAAACAATTGACCGCTTTTGCATTGTTAAAAAGTTGGGGATGATAAACTTCAACACCTTAATCACCAACATCGTCAGCACTACCGCCAAGATACCACTAGCAATAAACACGCCATCCCCCGTTCGTCCCAGAAAAACCGGCACTACCAATACCGTGTAAGAAAGTATGCCGATAAAATACAGCGACAAATTGTAGAGGAGTCGTTCCGATTTTTTGGTCACTAATTCGTTAATGACGATAGCGCCAACTATCAGCATTAAAAACGGGGCGCTAGCGACCAAGTCGCCACTCCGTCCATAAAAAATGAGCATGCTCGAAAGCAGACCACCGAAAGCATACTGCATAACGATTGGTGTCACTCGGTAGAGACGTTCTGTGAGCCAACGTGGACCGCGCTCAGCTACTGCCACATAAAAAAGAATGAGTGAGAATGTGGCTAACACCACATACACAAGCATAACTATGTTATCAAAAACATCATCAATCTCATCTAATAAAATTAAATCGGTAACAAAACCAGCCAAAAAAGCCACGGTCAGCCAATGCCGAGAAACTAAGCGATAAATTCGCGAAAAAAACTGTAATAATTTAGTCTGCACTGGTTGTTATTGTAGTACGCAAACCAGACAAAAAAAAGCACCCGGTCCAAAGTCCCGGGTGCGGAAGGCGCATTTACTGCGCAGGAGGAGCCACCGCCAAGGAGACTCAACTTGCTTTCATTATAACAGCTTAATCCGTTCTCCGCAACCACGTCGCTTGCCCCATTATTAACCAGCCCCTTTACCTTTATTTGTCAGGACTATTTCGTTCTTTTGCAATTGTTTGTAGCGCGACCTTCGTCACTACAAACCGCTCCCTGAACAAAGACTCTCTACCCCACACGCCAAACCTCTCATCTGCACCGCCCAGATCAAACAAACCGCTCCGGGACTGGGAAACTCAGACAAAGTGTATTTACCTTTTTGCGGAGCTCGGCTTTTTTTGTACTATCATCAATTGATCGCAAGGTGGCAATCATAATCTCCGCCAACGCCACCGCTTCCTTTTCTTGCATACCCCGAGTGGTCATCGCGGGAGTGCCAAAACGAATACCCGACGGATCCAGAGCTGAGCGCTGATCATCGGCAATCATATTTTTGTTAAGAGTAATGCCCACCGCATCGAGTGCCGTCTCAGCTGCCTGCCCAGTTATGCCAAGCGAACTGTAAACATCCGCCAAAAGCAGATGATTATCAGTACCCCCAGCCAGCAACCGAATTCCTTCCTGCTTAAAAACCCTCTCCATCGCCTTCGCATTTTTCAAAATTTGTTTGGCATAAAGCTTAAAAGCTGGCGTCAGTGCTTCGCCAAAAGCCACCGCTTTAGCAGCCACCGTGTGCATATGCGGACCGCCTTGCATACCGGGAAAAACTGCCTTATCAATACGCTTAGCCAACTCCTCATTTTCACGCACCATAATCATTCCCCCGCGTGGACCACGCAAAGTCTTGTGAGTAGTCGTAGTCATCACATCAAAACCAAACGTGAACGGATTTTTAGCCACCCCGCCCGCAATCAAACCCGCAATATGTGCCACGTCAGCTACAGTGTAAGCTCCCACCTCTTTAGCAATCTTTACAAACTGACTGTAATCCAACTCCCGACTGTAGGCAGAGAAACCGGCGAGAATGACTTTTGGTTTGTGTTCGTGTGCCAGCTGTCGCAACTGATCGTAATCAATTTCGCCAGTATCAACATCCTTCATTTTGTAGCGGACAAAATTGAACACTTTATTAACGGCGGTTGTCGGGTGACCGTGGGTAAGATGCCCACCGTGACTAAGGTCCATACCCAAAACCGTCTCCCCCGGTGCCAGCAAAGCAAAATAAGTTGCCACATTGGCAGCTGCCCCACCCAGCGGTTGTACATTCACATAACCAGCGTTGAAAAGTTCTTTAGCACGAGTGCTAGCGATGGTTTCAATCTGGTCAGTAAACTCCTGCCCGCCATAGTAGCGTCGTCCCGGATAACCTTCGGAGTATTTATTGGTAAACACCGAGCTGTTGGCTTCGCGGACGGCGCGCGATACATAATTCTCGCTGGGAATAAGCTCGATACCAATCCGCTCGCGCTCCTCTTCCCCCATTAGGGCTTGATAAACAGCGGGGTCTTGGTCTTTGATGAAGTGATAGTCGTTCATAGAAAAAATTTATTGATTTATAAAAACAAGAATGCCCGACTGACACTAAATCATGTTGTTTAAAATTACTGCTCGTATCATACTCCTACTTTTTATTTACGAAACCCCCAACATTAGCCACTGGGGCCTTTAGAGCGGGGTGTGCTTCATAACCAATTAGCTCAATATCAGCCAGCGTAAAATCATCGATGTTTTTGATGGCTGGATTAAGCTTGACTGTTGGTAATGGTAGCGGGGAGCGTGTTAATTGTTCTTTCACCTGTTCTTGGTGATTAGAATAAATATGAACATCGCCAAAGCTGTGCACAAATTCTCCGGGTGGAATTTCTACAACTTGCGCCACCATCTGCAAAAGCAAGGCGTAGCTGGCGATGTTAAACGGCACTCCTAAGAAAGCGTCCCCCGAGCGTTGGTAAAGACCGAGGTTTAGTTTGCCATCAGCCACTTGAAACTGAAACATCGTGTGGCAGAAGGGCGGTACTTGCGAATGCTGTCCAGCACTCGCCATTTCATAAATAAAATCTGGGTTCCAGGCGGAGACAACATAAGACTTACGCTCGGGCCTGTTCTTTAACCCTGCAATCACCCACGCCAGCTGATCGATTTCCCGACCATCTTGCGCTGGCCAACGTCGCCACATTCGTCCGTAGATAGTGACAATATCACCCCACTTCAGAACAAATGGATCAGTCGGTGGCAAAGCGGCTAACTTTTTAATAAAAGTTTCTTGATCCATAGCTTCCGCTGGTGCGTGTTTTTGCGCCCACATCTGGTAATGCTTCCACGCCCATTCATCCCAAATGTGATTGTTGGCATCTACCAGCGGTTTGATGTTAGAACTTCCCGAGAGAAACCAGAGCAACTCAGTGACGATTCCGCGCCAAAATGTTTTCTTGGTCGTCAAAAGCGGAAAACCGTCCGCTAAATTAAATCGGATTTGGCGTCCAAAGACAGATCGAATCGATGGCGGTGCCTCACCTCTTTGCTGATATTCTGCCAACACCACGTCGTTAAAAAATAACGGCTTGTCGGAACCATTGTCAATAATATCTTGCAACAGTTCCAGGTATTGATATTCGGGATGTTTTTTTGTCATAGGTGCTACGGGCTATAATTTTTAGGTTTTTCTGGGTTCAGCAAAATGGTTAGAGTTTCCAGCATCATAACGACCAATGTCTTCGTAAGATTTACTGGTCGGTGATGATAATCGCGCAAACAATAATTGCGCAATCCGCATCCCGGGCCTTAAAATAATTGGTATATTGCTACTATTCACCAATTCAAATGTTGGATAAAACTTGTGCCCGGGATTGAAAAGCATCGCTGTGTTATGGACGACTAAGCCAATCCGCGCCAAGCTACTTTTACCGGAAAGTAAAATCAGATGCTCATTATCGACACCCACAAATTCCCTTTGCTTACCCAAAACATTCTCACCTGGGTGCAGTACAAACTCACCGCCATCGGGCACAGTCAGCGTACGCGTAACCGGAAAAATCTGGCGCGCGGGATCTGAGGCTTCAATCTGATGTCTGTCCACCACCTCAAATTCATTTCCCAGCGTTACATCATAACTAGCGAGTTGTAACTGCTCTTCAAGAAAAGGTTTAATGACAATCTGACCATTATGTACCCCCTTCATTATATCGACATCAGATAAAAACATAACGTGTGTTAATCAATGGTAAACGTCTTGTCGGTGCCGTAATACTTAGTCCAGTTTTGATTGTAATACTCAAACATCCGGTGCAGTCGTTCCTGCGGCAACTCACTCACACCAAGCGCTGCCATCAAAGACACGAGCTCGGAGCGCGCCTCCGCCAGCGAACCCTCCGCTGGAACAATTCTTTCAAATTCAGCCAAGTACCCATAACCAGCGTTTCTATCAATGCACACGGTCGTATCTCGGCAAAGATACTCCTCGCGGTCACGAGACCATTTAGCTTGATAACGATACCCGGCAACATGGGCTAACGCATCTAATTCATCTAAAGAAAAATTCACTGGCTCCTCAAACTCCAATCGCGACACCGCGTTAGCACTGGTGCCACCATCCACCGCCGCCTTCACTACCAACAAAACAGTATCGTCTTTTCGTCTTGTCCGAACGGAGAAATCATTACCCCGCTCAACCAGGGCGGCTAATTTGGCTTGTTCGTTCTGACCAAAAAAATCTTTTGTCACAGCGTAAAGAATATTTATATCACCACCTTCAAAGTAATGGTTGAGTTGAGTGTTTCTTGTTACATAACGAGTATTCGGATCAAGTAAAGACAATTTATTCTTAAGTGTCTCGGCGGCGTCTCTCTCTCCCAGTAAACTTTTTATCTCAATTTCATAGTGAGCCATAATGTAAACATTATACGCGACTTAGTGCTTAGCTCAAAAACTCTACTTACTTAAAACTGTGGCATAATAGAAAGATGTCCCAAAATCAAAAAATCCCTTTAATTATTGTGGCGGCGTTAAATCGCAAAAACCGTGCTATCGGCTATAAAAATAAGCTCCTTTGGCATATTCCCGCTGACCTAAAACGATTCAAAGAACTGACTCTTGGTCATCCGATTATTATGGGGAGAAAAACCTTCCTATCGATTGTCGACATGCTTGGCAAACCCCTACCCGGTCGAACCACCATCGTGGTAACCAGAAATCCTAACTACCGTTATCCGGGAATACAAATCGCCCACTCTCTGGCCGCCGCCCTCACCATTGCCCGCAGTGAAAACCCTAAAGAAATTCACATCGGTGGCGGGGCGGAGCTTTATCAAGAAGCCTTGCCTTTAGTTGATAAACTTTACTTGACTCTGGTAGAAGGTGAGGTGCCGGCTGACACTTTTTTCCCACCTTACGCGGATAGTTTTTTTCCTACCAAAGAACACCCTGTCGCTACCAGTGGCAACTTATCATACCAGTGGGTTGATTATGAGCGTGTTCCAGCTGGTCCCTAGCCAGCTTCTTTGGGGTGATTAACTCAGCGTTTTAAATCCCGCCCAAAAAAATTGCCCGCTTTACCAAGCGGGCAATTTTTTTGGGCGGGATTTAGCAACGAAATCTTATTGCTCAACATTAACCCCCATCGAACGAGCTGTCCCCGCCACCACTTTCATAGCCGCTTCGAGTGAAGCCGCATTAAGGTCAGGCATTTTTTCTTCGGCAATCGCTTTGACTTGAGCTTTGGTGAGGGTACCTACCTTTGAAACAGCATTCTTGCTCGAGCCCTTGTCTTTACCAATTGCTTTTAGAATCAGACGAGACATTGGGGATACTTTCGTGATGAAAGTAAAAGAACGGTCGTCATAAACCGACAATTCAACTGGTATAACTTGCCCCATTCGATCACGTGTCTGTTCATTAAATTGATTAACGAACTCACCGATGTTTATACCAGCCTGACCAAGTACTGGTCCAAGTGGTGGGGCTGGCGTTGCCTTACCACCGGTGGCTTGAACTTTTATCTTTTTTACAAGCTTTTTTGCCATAGTTTTTATTTTGATTAATTTTGATTAGGACACTTGTTCCATAGCCAAGCATCTTTTAGAAGCTCGCGTATCCTACAAGAAAATTAGCGTAAAAGCAAGTTGCCTAGAGTCGCTTGAGCTGTAAGTAATCTAGCTCAACGGGTGTTTCGCGACCAAACATCGACACTAAGACTTTTACTTTACCGCTTTTTTCATCTACTTCACCCACGCGTCCTTCTAGCTCTTTGAATGGTCCATCCACAATCATCACCAAATCTCCCGGTGCCACATCGAGCTTGTGCTTAACCGTGTCTGTTGACATCCGGTTAACCAACGCGTTGTATTCTTCTGGTGTCAGCGGTACCGGCTGCGTACCACTACCCACAAAACCAGTAACCCGCGGGGTGTTGCGTACTACATACCACGACTCATCATCAACAATCATCTCCACCAAGACATAACCGGGGTAGATTCTTTCTTCCTCTGTCACTCGCTTACCGCCCTTGACTCTAATTTTTCTCTCCGTGGGAACCACGACACTGAATATCTTGTCATGCATACCGAGTGAATCAATACGCTGTTTGAGATTGCGCAAAACCGCATTCTCGTAGCCAGAGTAAGTGTGGATAGCATACCAGTGTCTCTCTCCTGCTCCTTTTTGTTTTGCCATAGTTAAAATAACTTACTGATTAAATACTACCAACAATAAACTCAATGCCGTTTGTAAAGACAAAATCAAAAGCTCCTAGGAACAACGATACGATAATTGAGATAACGATAACTAACCCCGTATAAAGCAAGGCCTGAGTCTGTGTTGGCCACGACACCTGCTTGAGTTCACTAAAAGTATCTCTAAGATATTTGCTTAAATTATTCATACTACTAAATCTTACCAAAATAAAACCGCCTCTGGGGCGAATTGCCACTCAGTATACTAGAGATGTTAAGTTTGTCAAAATCACTTCTGGAGACCCCTTAGAATCCTGCCTTTAGACGATTTCTTCCCTAACACAAAACCCCCGCTGTGGGGGTTTTGTGACTCTAATCTAAATAACCAACCTTTAACGAACCCTGTAAGTGATTGTCACCTGGCTGTTGATAATGTTTTCACCAAGTGGGATATCGGGGGTAACTGCTCCCTCCATGGCCACTGTTTTGGCCATGTCGCCACGCATTCCCCAATACGGTTGTGGAAATTCTTCTCCTTCCTGGAAGCTCACCATTTTACCAACCCTGACACCCAGTTGCTCGGCTAATACTTCGGCTTTCGCCTTAGCGTCAGCAATTGCCTCAGCTCGGGCCTCAGCTCGAAGAGCTGACTCATCATCAATCGTGAAAGAAAGACCACTGATGTAGCTGACTTCTCGCTCACCCACAGCCGAGATAAGTTCTCCTGCTTGAGCTAAGTCACGGACCTTTACCTGTACACTATGATTCACCACAAAACCATCTTGTACTTGCTCTCCGGGCGGACAAAACATCCCAGCCGGACAAATTCTTGTTTCAAAACGATATCTTGGCGTCAGACTATAGTGTACGTTTCTGATGTCTTTCTCCGCCACTCCGGCTTCTTTTAGATACGCAATGATGCTGTTAATCTTGGTGGCAGCTGCTTCTTGCACGGCCACTACCTCAGCTCCTTCTTCCTGGACAGAAAAATTAAACTCTCCAATATCAGGTACCGCTGTCACTTCCCCTTCACCAGTGACGGAAATAGTGACTGGTCCGAAATAAGCGTACCTAGCTTGGTTCCAAGTGTGCTGCGCATAAGCACCGAGAGCAATAATTATCATCAACAACGCTAGGGCGAATAATACTTGGTTACTTTTGCGAGAAAAAAATGCTTCCATAAATTAAGATTGTATATTTTATAATGTTTGTAAGTTGATCAAAACCGTTCTGATTACTTGGCGCACTCGATCTGAGAAACGCAAAGTTTCACCACAGACCGAAATAAATTCCTCTAAGTCTGCCTCCGAGAGCTTGGTCGGATCACGCTCTGTAGTAAGATAATACATCGCCGATCCTTTTGTCTCAACATGTCCTAATCCCAAGGCGTGACCAAACTCATGCACCAGTACCCTAATCAAATCGTCATTGCTGGTGAATTTGTAGATGTTTATACGATCTCTCGTATAATCACCCTGGGTGAATTTAACACTGTCCCCAAAAATCTCGTTGTATTTTACTACCTCGGCGTTGTAGGCAGCAATCAGCTGATTACCCTCTTCACCTCGAGCATTAAGCTCCGCCACCATCGCCTCCAAAGCTCTTTCCTGACTTTGGAGGGCGACAAACTGTTGCTGCAGTTTGTCTGCCTCCGCTTGCAAACGCTCGTGTGCTTCGGGAGATAAATTACCGGCTTGATTGTATTTATCGACCCTGGCGTTATAAGCAGCGAGAGTCGCCTCGTAAGACTCCCGCTCTGTTTGATACGAAGTTTTGGCCGTTTGGTAACGCTCGCTCATTACCTCTAACTCTTCTACCAAACGCTGATGTTCAATCAATTTTTTGTCCAAAGTCATCCGCCACTCTTCCTCCGTGTTGGCCATCTGCTGTCTCTCATCATAGATGAGATTAATCACAAAATTAGTATCCGGGCTGTACTTAAACAAATCTCTGCCCACCGCTGTTTCCCAGACTGCTTCAGCACTAACTGCGGCCGCTTTGATAGTTTCTGGAGTAACACCAAAACGCTCATCCACATCGCCAATTCGATACAAAACTGGCACCGGGCAAATATGTGCCGTCGCGTTATACCAAGAACCCAACCAAACTAACGCCGAAAATAACAAACCCAAAACAAAAATCATCCGCATAAAAATACTATAACAGAAAAAACCCTGAGCGGGGACTGCGTAGTCGCGATACGTAGTCCCTGCTCATGGTTTTTAATCTACAGTAATATCATACACTAACAAAAATGGAGTGCGGGCAACCTTTCAACAGGATATAAAAGTCCCCCTGTTGAAAGCAGGGGGACTTAGTAAAAAATGGATTTGTTACCTACCGTGCCGGCTGTAGGCTGGGGCGGGGAACATTGCGCTCGCAGGCGGCGGAACAGGTTCCGGTGTTACCCCACCGTCCGTAGTAGTGCAGGCAGTGTCGTCCGCACACCAAGCAGGTCAGTCGTGGGTTGTCGTTTTGCGGCAGCGACCGATTTTGCTGAGCCAGCAACGGTTGCTTCTTAGTTTCTTTCCTCATTTTTTCTCCATCTAATGGCTATCAGATTCGGGTAGGAGGACTTAGCTGGCTTTCTACCACATTAAGTCAAAAAGTCCGAAAACAGTCTAGCTTATAAAACACAACTTTGTCAATCCGCTGTACAATTCCGTACTCTGCAATGACATTAGCTAGCCCCATCTATTCAGATGGGGCTATGGCAGACCGCTACTTTGCGATCAGTTCAACTTGGGGTGCCACCCGTGCCGCATATTGTCCGGCGGAAAGGGCGCTCCCTTGACAGCATTGTCGTCAGATAGGTGGCCGGTATCGCTTCCAACTAGGCGCCGGGGGGTTATTTTCTTTGGCTGGCTGGGCGATAGTAGGTTGTTGTCGCCCTGACCAGACATTTCTTCTTCGGTAAGACCGCCGGTCCAATCGCTTTTTTTCGACATCACTCTCTCCTAGTGCTGTTGTACAAATCCCCTTTACCACTATTAGTAAGGGTAATATTTACTGTACCCTTAACGGCGCTTGCTGACAAGCCGCCTCGGTGTGAATACCCAAAACACATTAATTCGTCGCTGCTAGTTTTTTCTGTGTGGGATTATTGTAAAAACACTACCAGCCCCCACTTTACCAAACTAATCTTTTTTGTTTTGTAGCGCCAGCTTTTTACGCACCATTTGTTGCGCTGCGTTCATTGAGTGTTGGTAATAGAGTGACTTTATTCCCTGTTGCCAAGCCAGTAGATAGAGTTGATTGATTTCCTTAACTGGCGTCTCTGGTGCCACCATCACATTAAGCGACTGCCCTTGGTCAATAAATGCCTGGCGCGCGGCAGCTTGTTTAATAACGGCCGCCTGATCAATCTCCGCAAAGGTTCGAAAGATGCTCTTCTCAGTCGCCGAAAGAAAATCCAAGTGTTGCACCGAACCATCAGCGTCACGAATACTGTCCCACACCTCTTTCGTGTCTTTCCCCTTCTCAATTAAAAGTTTTTGGAGGGTGAGATTCTTAATAGTCACCTTCATTTTAGCCACATCTTTTATGTAGCAATTTGACCAAATCGGCTCAATTCCCTGTGATACTTGACCCAAAATAAACGCTGAGGAAGTCGTTGGTGCGATGGCTAAAAGCGTGGTGTTACGTCGACCATAACCCTTTAACACTTCTGGCTCACCCAAATCTAAAGCCAGTTGTTTAGAGGCTCGCTCCGCTCGTTCACGAATTTTTCCAAACACTTCCACATTCATCTGTTCAGCCACCTCACTTTCAAACGCCAAACCATTTTTTTGAAGCAATGAATGCCAACCCAGCACTCCTAGACCCAACGCCCGATTCGCCTTAGCAAAATTATACGCCCGCTCCATAAACATAAAAGCCGTACGCTTCTCAGCTTCTTCATGGTCGCGCAATGCCTCCAGCTTCACAATAAAATCTTCCATCACCGCATCCAAAAAGGCAATCATTGTCTCAATCAAATCCGTGTCTTTCCAATCAGCGTAGTGCAATAAATTAACCGAGGACAAACAACAGACAAACGACCAATCCGCCCGACTCGGCAACATAATCTCACTGCACATATTACTAGCGTGGATTTTTAGCTGCTTTTCTTTATAGACATCGACTGTGTTTTTATTAGCAGTATCAACAAACATAATGTACGGGTAACCCATCTCCCCCCGCCGTTGAATTATCCGTGCCCAAATCGCTCGCTTTTCTTCATCGCCTGCCACCATTGCCTCCATCCATTCATCTGTCACCGTTACCGCGTGTGTTAGTTTTTGAATGGGGTTTCCTTCTGTACCAATATCAAGAAACTCAAGAATGTCTGGATGTTCTACCGGCAAATAGGGTGAGAAGTGTCCGCGCCTGACCGAACCCTGCGATACCACATCCACCAAAGTTTCAAACAGCTGCATAAAATGCACTGCCCCTGAAGACTGTCCATTATCAGAAATCCCCGCCCCCCGACCCCGCAATTCACCAAAATAACCCGAACAACCACCGCCATATTTGCTCATCATACCGACCTCCGCATTGGTGTAGAGAATACTTCCCATATTATCCGCCACAAACGAACCAAAGCAACTGATCGGGAGCCCTTTTTTAATACCGAAGTTAGACCAGACCGGTGAAGCCAAAGAAATCCAACCTCGACTCATATAATCATAAAACTTGTCAGAGAAACCTTTTCGTCCCAGGTAACTTTCCGCAGTATCGGCAATCACCCGAATCCGATCCTCAGCACTCTGTCCTTTTTCCAAATAACCGCGAGCGAGAAAACCGCGACTGTATTCATTCAACCAATACCAGGGTTCCATATGATGTCTGTAGATTTAACTTAACCGTACTAATGTTTAATAATCCTAAAACAAATCCTCACTAGTCACGCTGGCACTCCGCTTATTGTAATTAATCGAGCGCTTGTTAAAGAAATCAACGTGCTTAGTGGCAATTACCTCATTGTCAAACCAGTCTGTTTCTTCGAGCAGGGCTTCACTCACGTCAAAAATACGCGGTAGACCAATCGCTGCCAAAGAATTGTTGAAGCGTTGTTTAATAAACTCCTTGACGTTGGTTGAAGGCAAAAATTCAAGCTCTCCCGCTTCGTAAATCCAATCCACCACCTTACACTCAGACTGGTAAGCCTCCTCGCAAGCCTTCATAATCATCTCTTTACAAGCATCGTCAAACCATTCCGGGTGTTCGCGTTTAATAATGTTAATGACATCAATCCCAAACAAACCGTGAATCTGTTCTTCCTTAGAAGTTGCCTCCACCGCATTGCTGATGCCCTTAAACAAATTGCGGTGTTTGTTGAAGGACATAATAATCAAGAACTGCGAAAACAACGACACGTGCTCAATAAATAACGAGAAGAGCAACACCGAGTGCATATACTGGCGATTCTCTTCGGTGCGAGCGAGGGCGACGGTTTTTTCTAGGTACCGCACCCTTTCGGCGATAACCGGAATCTGATTAATCTTTTCGAACTCGGCGTTTAGTCCCAGGATTTCTAGCAAATGGGAATAAGCGTCCATATGTCGCACTTCACTTTCCGCAAAAGTAAACCCGACTTCACCAATTTCGGGCTTCGGCATTTTCTTGTAGATGTCCCCCCAAAAAGTTTTCACTGCCACCTCAATTTGTGCAATCGCCAACATCGCATTTTTAATAGCATTGCGTTCTAAGGGCGTCACATTCACGTGAAAATCATTGATGTCGCTCGTGTAGTTGAACTCCGTATGAATCCAGTACGAATGCCGAATTGAACTCACATACTCATAAAGCTCCGGATATTCGTAGGGCTTCAAGTTTGTTCGCTTTTTGAAGATGTCTCTTTCGCGCAGTTTCTTGCGGGCGCTGCGATAAATAATGTACGCCTTGGCAGTATCAAAATACCCAAGCTCCATTAACGATTGTTCCACCAAGTCTTGAATCTCCTCGACCGCTGGATACCCATCGACACATTTCCTGGCCTCAGCTGTTTCCGGCAGAGCGGTCGCGGCTCGCACACACATCGTAATTACTTTCTGCATCGTCAGCTCAGCAATTTTTTGGGCATCGGCAGCATCACCTTCTTTGGTCTCGTTTAATGCCTTCAAAATAGCACCTTCAATCTTCCCAGCGGTGAATGGTTGAATTGAGCCATCTCGTTTACGAATAAACTTGATTTCCATAATATAGTTAAAGAAGCTTATAAATAAAATGATTTATCTCTCACAAACGTAATCGGTGGTGAATTCATAAGCCCACTTGGTTAAGTGGTGGCAGATGTAGATTAGGTTTAAGAAAGATAAGAAAAAATACCGGCGGTTATTAAGACAGCCCGAGTCACGGCTATGACTCGCAAAGAGCGTGTCTTGCTACCTCCGACACACGTTGGATAGTTCGTGCGTTACTAAATAATACCACCTACCAAAAAAGTATTATTTTCGGTTAAATGGCTTAATTTAAGGACGCTTCAGTGGCTTAGTGGAAAAAGTCTGTGGATAACCGCAGCCGTGCCGGCAGTGCCACACACAAGCGCCAAGCGTCAAGCCAGAGCGGTAATGTTTACTCAGCGTTTTTTATGCAAAAAAGCAATCATCTACCTCGCGTGTTTCCAAACAAAAGCTCAGGAAAAGACAACACCTCTGTCAGAATCGGTGCGGCGCCAGTTCTGACAGAGGTGTCGATAAATCCTACCCTAACGCTTAAGCGAATCCCTAATCTCACGCAACAACTGAATGTCTTCGGGGACAGCGGTTGGCTCGGCTGGTTTTTCAACTTCTTTCTTTTGCAGTCTAGTAAGTGCCTTGATAACCAAAAATATCGCGGCGGCAATAATCAAAAAATCAAAAACGCTCTGCAGGAACAAGCCATATTTTAATTCGGCAGCCCCAATCATAATTGAAAATCCCGTAAAATTTACCCCACCCAACAACACTCCGATTAAGGGAGTAATGATATTTTCTACCAACGAAGAAACAATCTTGCCAAAAGCAGTTCCGATAACGACCGCCACCGCCAAATCAACAACATTCCCCCGCATCGCAAAGGCCTTGAACTCAGTGATTAAACCTTTCATAAAAATTAACATTTAGATTTTACTAAACTTCTTCGACTTCATAATTATACGACAATTTAATTTTTGTGGCGTCGGTCAACCTGATGGTCATGGTCGTCATCGTGGTCGTGATGATGGTGATCGTCGTCATCGTGGTCGTGACCATGGTGGTGGTCATGATAGACATCTTTATCGCTCGGAGTATGATTTTTGAAATACCAAGCCGCCAAAGCCGTGGTGAGGGGCACCGCCATAACTAATCCAATACTACCCACCATAATTCGCACAATCTCAGCAGCAATGATCTCTTGGTTGACGATTACAAAGAGCGGAGAGGTCGAAAACGAAAAAAGAATCAGCAGCGGCAGAGCCGTACCCGCGTAAGCAAACGCCAACGTGTTGACGAGCGAACCCACATGATCCCTTCCCACTTTAAGGGCTCTCTGGTAAAGGTCCACAAAACCAAAACTTGAGTTGGCACGTTTTAATTCCTGGACCACTGACGATTGCGTGATTGACACATCATCCAGCACACCAAGTAGACCAATAATAATTCCCCCCAACAACAGTGATGGCAAATCAATCGTACCGACCGTGGAGAGGTTTAAGTAAACAGAAATATCATCAACTAATCCAGTAAAACGCATCCAGGTGGTCCAAGTCCAAGCTAAAATACCAGCGAAAATAACCGCCCCAAACGTACCCAAAAAAGCCGCCACCACTCGTGGCTTAAAGCCGTGGGTAAAGAAAAGATTAATGCTTAAGACTAAACCAGCAATCAAAATACTAGAGAGGATTGGCGGGTAACCATTCACAATAGCCGGCACGAGCAAAAAGAGAATTGTCCCAAAGCTAACAGCGAGACTAGATAGAGCCCTGACCCCCTGCCACCCCGATAGCCAAATCACCAGACCAGCAAACAACAGAACCAGCAGAGCTAGTGGACCGCGCCGTTCGAGTTCTCGCACGCTAAAATGCTCAACCCCATCAATGGCCACCAACCGATTAACAAACACCTCATCCCCCACCCTTAAAGAGATAGCGTCACTTTCCATCCGCACCACTTCTCCAGCGCGCTTTCCTTCTTTTAACAAAACTCTTATTTCCTGGACCATAACCACAGTCTCGGTACCAGTAACTTCAAAGGGTGACTCTGAAACTATTTCTATCACCTCCCCTTTTACCAATTCCTGAAACTCCTGATGAACAGCTTGCGCCGACACCGCTGACACACCCCCAGACCACAGCCCAAGCGCTACCAATCCCGCCAGTAAAAATTTGTTAATCATGACTAAGCTGTGAAGACCCATTATAGCTTAGAGAAAAAAATGTGCGATATAAAAACCCAGCCCTGCCCCAAGCATAAATGTGAAGAAAAGAGTGACCAGTAGAGATTCGTGGTCCATAAACAAGTTTCAGTGTAACAAATACCAATTCTCACAGCAATCACACTTAAAGCCACTTTTACGATCAACTTTTTCTTTCGGCTGAGGGTAACCCTCAGCCGAAAGAACACTTTGGATTTAGCACGGCCTTCGGCTCGACTTTTTCCGTAAAAATCTGTATAACTATACGCACTGTAACTACCCGATTCACATCCAATCTGGTGGTTACCCATTCACAACACACTGGCGGCTATGGTGTAACGGTTAACACTGGGGTTTGTGGAGCCCTCGATTCGGGTTCGATTCCCGATAGCCGCCCCCGGAGTGAAAATCCCCTTCTGGGGATTTTTGCGTAGAGGGCGACTAGAGCCGGCAAACAATTTTGCCTGCGTCGGGAATCGAAAGTCGGAACGATGCGACTTTGCCGCGAGTGAGACAGGGTCGTGAGCACTTACTAGAATTGGAGCGCTAGCGAATAATTCTAGTTAGTGACTCCTGACCGAACTTCCCGATAGCCGCCCCCTCCCTCTTCCCACCAGCTCAGGAATGATTTTCTCATAGCCAAATTCGAGGACAGTAAAAAATCCAGTGGAACGAAGCATCTGTGCGAATACCGTCTCGGCAATCTTTCCTTTAACTAGATTTTGTGTGAATTGTTTTTCTTTTGGTTCCCTATAAACAAATCTAGCACGATAATGTACAGAAAATGATTGATTTTAACTTTCTTACCCAACGACTCTCAATTTGCCAATAAGACCAGATACCGCCGCCTAAAAATTGTAAGCCTACAATTTTTAGGCGGCCACGCCATTGCCAATACTTAAAAAAAGCCCTACCTAAATCTATTGCTAACAAAAAACCGCCCCCGCGACACAAAACACCCGCGACACTTAGTCAAGTTGCTAGGTTTGGGCTACAGGAGTAGACTCACTGTAATCCTTATGAAAATTGTTTGGGCTAAAAATTAGCTGTCACAACAACGCGCCACGCCAGTGGCGCGTTGTTGTTTAAGCAAAAGACACTCACGGCAGTTTTCTCACGGAAAATTACAAACCAATTAAATTTTACCGAATTAAAAATAAATTGGCACTAGAGTAGCAAATCTT
>DBNX01000024.1 GCA_002299465.1 Patescibacteria group bacterium UBA661 | reverse complement strand
ATCTATAAAGCTATACGGACCATCCTCTTCCTTCTGCACCTTCGCCACCCCTTCTGAGAAATTTCCTGCCCCGACAAACCCCCCCAGCAATCTCCTGCCCAGTTTTATCTATAAAGCTCCACGGACCATTCTTTTCCTTCTGCACCACCGCCACCCCTTCGGAGAAACTTCTTGCCCCAGCAAACTCCTCCTTATTAATCGCCTGCCCAGTTTTATCTATAAAGCTATACGGACCATCCTTTTTCTTTTGCACCACCGCCAGTCCTTCTGAGAAACTTCTTGCCCAAGCAAACTCCCCCTTATGGATCTTTTGACCACCCTTGTCTATAAAGTAGTAGACATCACCTTTATTTGCTACAGCCAGTCCCTCTTTCGAAAAAGCACCAACGTAGCTAGCTGACAGTTTCTGAGCCAGCTCCTGACGCCGGGTAACCTCATAAGGATCAGCCAGAACAAGACTTTCTCTAATAAAATCCCGCTTCTGTTCAAACCGAGCTTTCAGCTCACGCACTCTATCGAGATGCCCAGTCTCCAGAGCTTTTCTGTATTCTAAGTCAAACTCTTGCTTGATAGACTTTAGTTCCGCATACTCGTTTCTTAGTTTGGTGCAGTTGTCCATAGCTTGTTTACTGGATTATAACACAGCCCCACCGCCGGTTAACCGGCGGTGGGGTGGTCGTTAGTAGTGTCAGTTGTTAACTAATTATACGAAAGTCCGGAATCGAAAGCAGTGTCTGTTAAGCCAAGGTCCCTGGGTTGGTGTTTATGACTGAGCGGTGTAAAGTATGATTATGCGCGAAGGGATTCCAAGTAAAAAGAACGCACACCATCCGCCTCACGAAAGTAGAGTAAGTGCTTCCGTCGAAACAACCAACACAGCGGACTCTTCTTTTCTCGTCGAGCGAAAGTTAGACCCCGAATATCTCCAACTGGTCATCGACGAGGTTCGATCTATTTTCGGTGACGACGAACTGGCTGAGCGTGTTCTGCGTGAACCTGGCTTTGCTCGACGACTGCTCGAGGGTGAGCCGTTCAACCCGCGGTCAATGTTTGAGGCAGTGCGAGCAATCAAGGAACTTGATCCCGAGCTTGGGTATAGCATGATAGATAACCTCCATGCGCGCGGTGCAATCGGAACAATCTTCGGCAAAGAGGGAGAGGTGCAATTCGCACAGGACGAGGCGGAGGAACAAGAACGGGCTCGCCTCGATCGTCTGCTTTTCATCGCACTTAACAAGTCGGGTTTTCGTGAAGAGGAATTGATTAAAGAGCATGGCGAAGAAACGATGATCACACGTGCTGTCGCCCACGCGAATGATCTTCGCCGCGCGTGCGGAGTTGAACCGATAGGGATTACACCTGACGATTATCGCATTATGCCCAAAGGTAGCATTGGTCAAGATACTGCCGGGGTGGCCGTCATGGGCGAAGAGGAAATGTTTGTTGTCCGAAAGCGTTCAGCGCTCGCCAAACTCAAGACCATCGTTCACGAAGCACTCCATTTCGCATCGGACACTGCAATGACGTATCGAAAAAGCGATAATCTTGACTACCCCTACCAGCTTAGGAGTGGTATGTCTGAGCGCGCGTCGGCGGAACCTTTTGTGAGTGCGAAACTTAAATGGCTAGACGAAGCGATCACGGAAGAGCTCGCTGCCCGCTTCATACGCGGCCTTAGCAGCACCGATCCTGATTTTGGGAGGCTTGTGGAAGCGAGACAAGACGCACTCGCTCAGTACAATGCAAATAAAGATGAGATCAGATTTCCCGAAGGCGAGAGTCAATTAGAGGAGCCTATAGATGTCGAATTTTCTGAAGATGGGAAGGTCTTACTCGACGTGGTGACCTATCGAGACGCCCGGTTGGATTTGTGGAAACTAGCGACGGATATTGCCACGAAGAACCCAGCTGCTTTTGAAGGAAAGTCGGTTGAAGACGCGAAGGAGCAAATCTTTAATATTCTTACTAAGGCGAAGTTCACAGGCAATATCATACCGTTCGCACTTCTCTACGACGCAGCGTTTGGTAAGGACGCCTTCAAGATTGTTATGAATGATAATCCGGACGGGCTACGTTCCGAACAGGTTAGAGATCTTCGCAGTACGAAGCGAGAGTCGCTCGCTGTGTTCAAGGATGATAGTTTCCCGGGTTTTATTATTGTGCGGGAAGGTAATATCGGATACGCACTCAGGAAAAATCCGTCTGGAAACATTGAAGGAAATCAGATTCATTACCTCGAAGACTGTTCCGTGGGAGCGGTGTACAAACTCCACGCTCCTCAGCTTGAGGAGCTTACGCAGCGGGGGGTGGTCGACCTCGCTCTTTTCGATCAGATCAGCGGTCCGTAGAAATTTTTTATAGTGTCTGTTTATAAAACAGACAGCTGTGAAACCCATATTTTGCAATGTTTCACACGTAATTATTTAAGAAATTAGGATAATAAAACTTTCCCCAAGCAGAAGTCGAAGCAAAATGTTTAACGTGCCGATTTATGCCAAGAGTTGTTCGGGTGGGGTCAGCAACTGAGAGAAACTGTCGCCAACATAGTTGTGGTTGGTTTGAAATGGGGGGCAAGAAAAGCTGGCCTGCCGTAGTCGCCCGAAAATCTTTTTGGAGCGAGGGGTTTAAAAAATTCTTAGTGTCGAGAGAAGTGTGGAACTGGTGTTAACTAAGTTTTTGAACAAAGAAAAAATTCAGACATTTGGTGGTGCGGATAGTCAGCAATTATTTTTCAAGGTGTAGGTGGCTAGTTGCTGTCTGAGAGGAGGGAGAGTCGGACGAATTTTTTAAACCGCTAATTCGGTTTCGCTAAAATCGGCTCGAGATAGTTTAATGGTCCCACCCAAAACCACTTCACCACTAATGATGCGTTCTGCTACTTTTTCCTCCACCAAATCTTGCAAAACTCTTTGCATGGGTCGAGCGCCGAACTCTGGACTGTAACCCTTCTCCACCAACACGTCCAGCAGATCACGATTGATGATAAGCTCATAACCGCGTTCGCGAATTCGTTGGTAGAGTCCACCGAGCATTAAGTTGGCAATTTGTCCCTGCTCCTCTAGGGTGAGTGGTTCAAAGATTATCGTGCTGTCAAAACGGTTAATCAGTTCGGGGCGGTAGACACCCTCACGCACGATGTGGTTGATAATTTCTTGGTGGAGAGTGGAAAGTTCTTGGCGTTGCGATACGGTCTTTAGGATCAGCTGACTACCCGCATTGGAGGTGGCGATGATGATGGTGTTACGAGCATTCACACGTTCTCCGCGACCATCGGTGAATACACCTTCGTCGAGAATTTGTAAAAATAAATCGTGTACGGCACGCGCGGCCTTTTCAAACTCATCAAGCAAGAGGACGGTGTAGGGGTGCTCGCGAAGCATGTCGGCGAGCACTCCCGACTCGACATTATTGCCGATGAGTCGGGCGAGGGCATTGTTGGCACTAAACTCAGACATATCGAGTCGTTGCATATTTTTCTCGTCACCAAAAAATATATGAGCGAGGGCTTTGGCGGTCTCGGTCTTGCCGACACCCGTTGGTCCCAAAAATAGAAAACTACCAATTGGTTTGTCGGATGATTGAATTCCAGCCCGCGCTCGCCGCATCGTCCTAGCGATTGCTGAAAGCGCCAGATCCTGACCAACGACCCGTTGGTGGAGATAATCTTCGAGGTTGAGAAGGAGCTCACGTTCATTGTTGCCGATAGGGCCAACTGGTACGCCGGTCCGCTCGCTAACGACGGTGTAAATGTATTCGGGAGTGACTATACCTAGATTGTCGGCACTGGCACGAGTAGCGATGTCAATTAAAAGTTCGATGGCTTTATCGGGCATTACCCCTTCGACAAGATACCGGTCCGCGGCGTTAGTGATTGCTACTAAAGAGGAGTAGGTGAAGAGGAGGCGGTAACGGTTTTCGTTTTCAAGAGCTACACCCTCAAGGATGCGTGTGGTGCTCGACAGGTCGGGAGCGTCAATTAATATCTCAGCGAAGCGGCGAGCAAAACCACCGAGGGGTTCTAGGTAGGTGTGATAAGCGCTGGGGGTGTCGGTGCCGATTACGTGTAGGTTGGGCGAAGCTAAAAATGGGTCGAGTAATTCGGGTAAGAAGACTCCAAACGCTTCGGCTTCACGAAGGAAAGTGCTGATGTTCTCGATGACGATGATGATATTGCCGGCACGAGCTGCTTCACTGAACATAATCAACAAAGTTTGCTCAAGTTCATTTTTGTCTCGGTGAACAGCGAGGAGTCTCACGGTGTCAAGTAAGATCATACGCTGTTCAGTAACAGCACCGATAGATTTACCCTGCTCGAGGCGCCGCTTAACTTCCAGCAACAAATCAATTTTGCCAACACCGGCTTCACCAATAACAAGGACGTTAGAGGCCTTGGCTCGCGCTAAGGCAATTTCAATTTCTTCTATTTTAGCTTCAGCAAAAGCTGAGTCACCGCGAGTGAGGGTCGAGTAGACTGCGCTGGTGTAAAGGTTACGAGAAAATTTTTCTAGTAAGTACGGTATTCCGTATGACCACTCCCGACCCAAACCTTTAACCCTGGAAAGATTATCCTTACTCCACCACCGCTCTTGTTTTTTTTCGGTGTGGTGGGCTATCACTACCCAACGCAAAGCGCCCAGAAAGTTTTCTTCAGTGACACCACTGCTCTTAATCAGATTGGCAAAAGCGGGGTCTTGTTTGAGCAGGTATACTCCCAAGTCAATAAAAGAAAACAAAGTCGTGGTGGGTAGCGGAATCATTTCGGTACTAATGAGCGGACGCTTATCAGCTAGGAACTGAGCTATGGCGTTACTATCAATACCGGCTCGTAAAAGTATCGTGGTGCCGAGGCGTGAGGTGCAAAAGGCTTTAGTCACGTCTTGGGGGTGAGGAATAAGTGCCTCGGCTATTTCGTAAGTGACACCAGATATATTTTTACTACTTAGACCTAGGATAGATTTAACGCCATAAAAATAGTAGCTGTTGTGGTAGCTGTAAACCATCATCTGGTCAAGCCAGATGGCGATGAAGATTAAGCAGAGAGCAAGGAATATTTCGGTGTAAAGACTGGGCAGAAAAAAGAGCGTGCCGGCACTAATGGAGCCACAAAGGAAAGCCAAGACAAGAAACAAAGTGCGGAGTCGCCGCAGGAGTGGTCGCGATAAAAATTTGCTGAAAGTGATAACGGGAGCGTAGCGAACGATGTCATTGGCAATGGTGCGCATAAGATTTGTTTAGGTTATGAGTAAGCCGAAGCCAGCTAAAAGAAAAGTCAGTAAAGCTATCGGGGCTGTAAACCAAAATAGATAAGTCAGCACTATGCCAAAAAGGAGGATGAGCAAAGTGATGAGACCGAGTGAGATAATAGTGAGGCGCATCAGGAAACCAATTACTCGAGACGTGAGATTGATAATTAGATAACCAGCAATGTCTTCAAAATTGAAAGCTTGGTGGCGTTCTTCGGTGATGCGACGGTAGGGTGAAAAAAGTGAACGCGTGAGTTGAGGAATCGAGAAAAAGTGAAAAATAAACCAGAGTAAGTTACCCGACACGTGTGTTAATTCGCGTAGGGCTTGTGAGTAATGCCAGAGTAAGTAATGATGAAAGATGCTAAAGACGCTCATACTGTACATAGTATACATTGGTGGCAGAAGATAATGTTTGGACTAGTGAATAACAAAAGCCCCGCCGGTAAAACCGGCGGGGCTTTTGTTTGCTTACTTAAGCTGAACGACGAACGTTGGTAGCAGCTGGACCTTTCGGACCTTGCTCAACATCGAAAGTGACTTTGTCACCTTCTTTTAGATCATCGAAACTTAGGTCGACAAGTGATTGGGCGTGGAAGAATACATCCTTACCGTCATTGTCTGGCTTAATAAAGCCGAAGCCATTTTCTTTTAGACGAACAATTGTTCCTGTCATTTTTTTATTTTTACTTTGATTAACGACAAAACTTCACTTCACCTTCCTCAATGCTTTTGCTGGGCGTTGGGGGGAGCTGGTTTCGCTACCACTAGTAAAGCATATATTGCAATAAATACAAGACCACCTTAATCCCTCACCACATTACTAAAGTTGTTTGGTGTGCTGTCCCCGGGGCGGGAATGTTTATATTAGGGTGGCTCTCGCCACCAGCATCTACTTACTTATATGTATTATCCTTAAACAAATAAGTCGCGCCCTGCTCATACATATATATGAGCAGGGCGCGACTAGACAGGAAATAACAACTAATCCCCCGCCCCGAGAGCAAATTAACATTTTTTGCTACACTAGCTAGATGAAGTTATATTCTTGGAACGTCAACGGTATCCGGGCGGTAATCAATAAGGGAGATTTTAATCGTTTTATTACTGAGTACGATCCAGACATTCTGTGCCTACAGGAGATTAAAGCCGAACAAGGACAAGCGCCGATAGATTTACCTCAGTACAGTGAATACTGGAATAGTGCTGAAAAAAAGGGTTATTCTGGTACAGCTATTTTCACTAAACACGAGCCAGAAGCGGTTTTTCTCGGATTGCCGGAAGTAATTGCTAAACAATACACATTGGTTGATGACTATGGCGACACCACTAAAGAAGGTAGAATAATCACCCTTGAGTTTAGAGGTTTTTATCTAAGTACTGTCTATACACCCAACGCCAAAGACGACCTCAGTCGCCTGCCGGTAAGACAACATTGGGATAAGGCTTTTTTGGCTTATATGCAAAAATTGCAAGCCACTAAACCGGTAATTTTTTGCGGTGATCTTAATGTGGCTCATACCGAAATTGATTTGGCTCGCCCCAAAGAAAATCTTGGTAAAAAAGGTTTTACCAAAGAGGAACGAAAAGGTATGGATGAAATGATCGCGAGTGGATTTGTGGACACCTTCCGTCTACAAGAAAAAGCGGGCGGACACTACACGTGGTGGTCGCACTTTTCACAAGCTAGGTTACGCAACATTGGTTGGCGGATTGATTACGTTTTTGCCAGTGGCGCACTAACACCCCTAATTCGTAGGGCGGGTGTACACGCTGAGGTTATGGGTTCCGACCACTGCCCCGTGTCAGTGGAGATTTCTTTTCCCGAAGGTGTATTTTAGAACACGCAAGCGATTAAAACAAAAGAAAACAAATCTTGATTTTGTCAATAAAATATATGGACGCCAGATTTAATGGCTGTAATAAAAGCTTTTTTGAGCTTTATAAAAACTGGAAGGAGAAACAAAATAACATAAAGGACAGTTATACACAAGTAATAAACTCTCTGTCCTTTACACTGTTCTATAAAGGACATAGTATATGCGTAGGCCCAGAAAGGGCGAGCAGGAATCTCCAGAGTTCTCCTCTGAAATTAATTCAAAGAAGAACCCTGGAGATACCCCTTAAAGAGTTCATTGCAAAAATTGAGTATTACCTCCAAAAAACTCAAAACAACGTTCATAACAACCCACCCACAACGAGAAGTCTCCTTACCCTCAATTTTGAGCATTCTGCTCAAAAAGCAGTGTAAGAGAAATAGGCTTCTCAACAAACAAAGTACAACCAAGAGCTTTGGTAAAGGTTAGTCACCAATAGTTGACGCCTTCTGGGGTTAGAAAACCCTTAAAAATAAAGCTCATTTTTAAGCAAAGGCCCGAGGGCACCGGCAGCGGACACACCGTCAGCTATCGATACCCTTGGGTCTTTTTATTTGTCTAAATTTTCTGTAAGATACTTTTAAGTCGGATTCTTTGTTCGACTTAAAGGAGGTAAAAATGTTATCGTTCCCGCAAATAGCTACCTACGGCTTAATTGCCGCGGTTTTACACTTTGGGCTTGGTCTCTTGGGAGGAATCGTTACTACCCAAAGTTTCGCTGGGACGCTACTGTTTTTTCTGCTACTGGCGATTAGTTGGACTGCTTTTTTCTACGTTTGCCTGGTGGCGGTCCGACTCATTCGTCACGTTCTTTTCGAGTATTTTTAGGTGAGTTGCGTAATGAGTACAAGCCAAAACCGGTCTATCCTTTAGGAAAAGACCGGTTTTTAAAAGGTTTTTTATTTATCTATCCAACCTTATGTTCCCGCGCAATCGCCTGTAGAGCCGCCTGTTCCTCTAAGGATTGCTTTTCCTTACCGGCTGCCGCGAGCAAAGCGAGATCAGCTTCCGGTAATTTCAGTAACTCAGAAACCCTCTTAAATAAATACTCCTCAGTGTTTTTCCCCGGGTCTATCAACACCTCTTCCAGAAGAGCGTGCAGTAGATATCCTAGCTTTTTACCCGGCTTTTCCCCCGTCATATCCATAATCATATCCCCATTTATTTTAAGCATTTTGACTGAAATCGGGTCACGCAGAGCCTCGTCCACCATGGCTTTATATTTGCGAAATCGGAAGGGTTGTTCTTTTGGTCTGCCGGTACCAATGCGGTCACAGACACGCAAATTCAGTAGATCAGTAATCTGGTCTTCCCCAATCCGGACGATGGTACGTCGGACCGCTGCCAAAGTAATGGTGTCCGGATCGGCAAAAAACATATGCCAACGTACTAGTTTTTCTACCCTTTCAATCATTTCTTTGGGTAGTTTTAGACGTTTAAGGATATCTTTAGTCATCTTTGCCCCCACCACTTCGTGTCCGAAGAAGGTGTAGGTTTTGTTTTTGCCGCCAGTGCGTCTTGTGGCAGGTTTGGCAATGTCATGAAATAAAGCCGCTAGACGCAACTCAACCCCAAAACCTTTGGTGGCAGCGGCTTGAAATGTTCTTAAATTGTGTTCGTACACGTCATAAGCGTGAATTCCTCCCTGTTCGCAACCAATACCAGCCAGTAATTCTGGAACAATATGCTTAAGTAAACCCAATTTTTCTAGGAAAACAATGCCGGGAAGCGGATTTTTGGCCTCAATGATACGAATAAATTCAATGGCTATGCGTTCGGCTGAAATCAGGGAAAGTCGGTCCGCATTACGGGCGATGGCTTCCATGGTGGCAGCTTCAATGAAAAATTCTAGTTCGGTCGCTAGGCGGACAGCGCGGAGCATGCGCAAAGCATCTTCGCCAAAACGAGCGTCGGGGTTGCCTACGGCCTTGAGACGCTTGGCCCTTAGGTCGGTTATTCCGGCAAAAAGATCTACTAGGTTATGGTCCTTTAGACGATAAGCGATGGCGTTGATTGTAAAGTCTCGACGAGCTAGGTCAGCAGCCAGAGAAACACCGAAAGTGACAGAATCAGGTCGTCTGGCGTCACTATAAACACCCTCACTACGATAAGGGGTAACTTCTATCACCTGTAGGGTGGAATCAGTTTCCTCGGTAGAGGCTTTTATTCCGACAGTACCGTAATCGTTATTGCAAAAGCTGTCAGGAAACAAAGCTTGGATTTGCTCCGGACTAGCATCAGTCGTGAAATCCCAATCCTTAGGAGCGCGATTAAGAATTAAATCCCGTACACAACCACCTACCAAATACGCCGCAAAGCCAGCTTGTTCCAAGGTTTGGCTGATTTTTTGTATGGTCGGGGGGATATTGGTGAGTTTAAGCATAAGATTATGTTCTGATTATTCTAGCAGAAAAACAGGAATAATCTTAGACTGCTATAAGACACCCCTAGACAACCCTTACTGCCTGCTGATGTAAAAATTATGCAAGCCAGATAAGTTTTACTCTAGGAGAACAAGACCACGGCATTTGTAAAACACAGCGTTGCTTTTTCTGGCTTAAAAACGTATGATTTGCCTACGCACCCGTGGCTCAATGGATAGAGCATCTGACTTCGGATCAGAGGGTTGGGGGTTCGAGTCCCTCCGGGTGCACCAAAGCAGGTTCGTTCGCCGAGATTATCTCAAAAGCCGTTATTGGCAAAGAGTATTTTGGGGTTCGATAAATTTCATTTCGTGAGAAATGTAAATTAACGACAAAAACAACGCAAAGAAGCGTTGTTTTTGTCATACGCCATAATTATTCCATACAGAATAAGGGTTTTTCAGGACATTAAGCACTTCTTCAGTGGAGGTTCGATAAGGTGCGGTGTATCGTATTTTCCATTAATAAATGACGAGAGCTCGACCTTTCCTTTTGCGAGACGCTTAATTTGGGGGAATGTTTTATTGGTGGAGTATTTCTATGGAATTTTATTAGGCGGCAGGATTTTGGGTAAAACTGAACAGTCGATTATTTATATATTATATACTTTATGTTGTTATGAAATCAGGCACCCCACACAAAAAAGCTGAGTACGAGCAAGCCCTCGCTCTTAGAAAACGTGGTTTTACTTACTCCGAAATCGCTAAAACGTGTGGCGTGTCTAGCGGAACCGTCAGCGCGTGGCTCAAAACACTTCCTTTTTCGGAGCAAATAACCAAGCAAAACAAGGTTAGGGCAACCGCCGAAAACAAAAAACGACTGAGTTTAATTAATAAAGCCCGGACTACCGAGCGAGCCAAGCAGTACAATGAAGTGGCGAAGTTGGCACGAATTGAATACCAGCACTACCGCAATTCCCCACTGTTTATGATGGGGCTGACGCTTTATTTGGCTGAAGGCGACAATTCTAAGCGTAAAACAATTCGCTACTCTAGCCGTCATCCAGAACGACACCTCATATTTATTCGTTTCCTAAAAAACTACTTGGGAGTGGAGAAAAAAAGTCTAAGATTTTGGCTCCTTCTCTACAAAGATCATGACGAAGTGGCTTGTATGAAGCATTGGAGCAAGAAAATCGGTATAACGGTGGGTCAATTCTATAAAAATCAGTTTGTTCAGTCTCGCAGCCACAGACAGACATTGCATTTTGGTGTTGGGAATACTATAATCGGCAGTACCCTTTTGCGACACAAACTCGATCAATGGATTGAGCTGGCAGCAAAAGACTGTTTGAAATAAGTATAAAATTAAGCGGCCATGGTTAAGTGGTATAACGAGTCCTTGCCAAGGATTAGTCGGGGTTTCGATTACCCCTGGCCGCACTGGTTAAAATAACAAACCTGATCTTCGTTAGGTTTGGGCGACTAGAATAAGTTACAATGGTTTAGGTGGGCTTTGGTCGTAATTTGGAATGGTCGGAAGGCGCTGTTGTTTCATATGAAACTACCCAGGTCGCCACAGAATGAAATCAGCAGAGCTACGAGTTTGTCTTTTATTAAAAACAAACTAGTCTTTAATAAAAAGTGGATATCCAAGTGCACAAGTGGATAAAGGACAAATTTTTTAAGACAGAAGAGCTTAAAAAGCGTGTATATTAGTAAAATGTTTCACGTGAAACATAAAAGCCACCACTGCGGTTTTGGGACTCATAATCGATTCAAGATAGCATTAGTTACACGTGTAACACATCTAACAAACTAAAAAGATAGTTTATGTCCTCAGATTATAATAATAAATACATTGGTAATTTAGGTGAGGACATAGCCGCTTGTTATCTAGAAAGAAAAGGGCAGCAAATAATTGGTAGAAATTATCGCAAAAAATACGGGGAAATAGACATAATTACTAAAGATTCAGAGAACACTGTTCATTTTGTCGAAGTTAAGGCAGTTTCATATGAAACCAAAGCCGAACTGGATCGGGCTGTTACACGTAGAACATGGCGACCAGAAGAAAAGGTTGATTCAAATAAAATAAGGCATATTCAGCGTGTTGCCGAGGTGTGGTTGTCTGAGCATACAGCTTCAATAAAATGGCAAATTGATGTTGTGGTAGTTAAAATTGTTACACGTGAAAAGTACTCAACGGTTAAATTGTTACCAAACATTATATTGGATTAGAAAATAGACAAAATACGGTATGTTTCACGTGAAACATAACAGAATTAGTTACGAATCCAATTTACTAACCATTATTGTTATGGCTACAAATTAATCTGTAGGGTGGTTTGTATGGAATGTTGAAAACTAAGGACCCGTATCCACAAAATTTTTACTTAGACTAAGGTGTGTGTGATAGTATGAAAGTACAGAATTATTTATCTAAAATACTCATTTTTTTAGTCAATCAAAATAGTTATGATAAATCAACAGTTACTGGCCTATGTGGAACAGCAGCTAGAGTACGGTATTGAAGAAGAGGAAATTAAAAGTATCCTTCTTGGGGAGGGGTGGTCAGAAGGGGATGTAGATGAAGCTTTTGCTCACCTAAACAATCACAATGAAACAACAATCGTTGAGGCGACTACTACTTCTGATTCTGAGTCGACTTCAGCTGGAGTAAAATCAGGAGCAGGCAAGACCTTAGCGATTGCGGCCCTGGCTGTTTTGTTGGTGATTGGTGCGGGGGCTGGAGTTTGGGGATATTTTAACTACTTTCGAGAAACGCCAGAAGAAATTATTGCAAAGATGATTGAACGTTTGGGTAGCCTTCAGACAATTGAATACCAGGGGGAGATGGATATTTACGCAACGATACCAGAGTCAGCGAGTGGTCTTGTTGATCTGGGCTTGTCAGAGCAGCCGGTCTCAGATACGCAAACTAATGTCAATTTTGCCTTTGCTGGCAAGTACGATTTTACTAATTTAAGCAATTCGCTGGGTGTTCTTACTTTTACACTAAAAACAGACATGCTGAAGGAAATGGTGGAGCAAGAACTAGCCGTTGACGGCGAAGTACGTCTGGTTGGTGGGGGGTCTTATGTAAGGTTAGATAATCTCCCAGATTTAGGTTTTATGGACCTGGGTCTATTTAATGACCAGTGGGTTAAGCTGGATCTGGGCACATTTAGCCAGCAGCTGACGGAGGCTGAAGGCATCTTAAAGCAAGGTGGTCCAACTCCAGAGCAGTTTGCCCAGTTAAGGCGGGATTTTCCCCTGTCCAGAAGTATGCACATAGTCGAAAAGACACCATACAAGGAAATTCCTGGTGTGGATACACACCAACTTGTTTTTACGGTTAATATGCAAGAACTAAAGAATTTTAGTGTGGCGTATTGGGAAATGCTTGCTCAAGCCCCGGGCGGAGATTCTGTTTTCGCAAAAGAAATGCTTGATTTTACGAATCAAGCACTGTCATCAATCGAATCTTTTGGTGGTGAAATCTGGATTGGTAAAGAAGATTTCCTTCCTTATAAGTTCAAGTGGTCTGCCACTACGCGAATGACTGGGGAAATAGAAGCTGTTGGTACCACCACTACTACTGTTATGTTAAAAAATCACAACAAACAAGTTTCGGTAGAGCAGCCATCATCGTTTAGAAGCATGGAGGAGGTGGCCAATCAATTATTCGGTCTGTTTTTTATGGGTATGATGGGGGTGGGACCAGGGCAACAAGATATGTTACAGGGTATGGAACCAGAACTCGATTTTGACTCACAATTACCGACTGACCCCAATCTGGAGATTATTACTTTACCGTAAGGATGTTGATGATTGTGTTTAATTTTATCAGTTTGAGAGATATTTAGAATTGGGTAATTAAAGGAAAGGCGTCGCGG
>DBNX01000003.1 GCA_002299465.1 Patescibacteria group bacterium UBA661 | reverse complement strand
TCTTAAGAAAGGGGTACCTTTCAACCTCTGCTTCTGCACCTAAATCTTTCAACGCTTTTTTATCTTCGCCATCAATTGCCAATCCGTCCTTTTCGGCTCTGGCTTCGGCTTTCTTAATATCATTTGCACATTCACTTTTAAAATGATCGAATTCTTCTTCCGATTCACTCATCATTTGCTGGCGCAAATCTTCGGGCGATTCAATGCTTTGCGGACCTTCGTGATTTTCCTGCGCCTCTAGCTTTTTTGTCGCTTTAATTGCGGCTTGTTCCTCATACATAATTATCTAATCTTTTTCTAATTTTATCGATTTGCTGTTGGTCAAATTTTTTGGAAATATTTTTCAAGACTTCAGACCTTCTTTTTCTCAAAGAGACCATTTTTTCTTGAAATTTTTTCCATGCTTGCTTATATTTTTCTGTTTCTTCGGGCATAATTCTACACTAATTTACTTCATAAGTATAATAGGTTCGAGCCTTTCAAGCAAGAATATGGGAATTCCTTGCAGTCGCCAGCGTTGGGTGGGGTGGGGTGGGGACGATGGCTACCAAAAGTATAAAGAGAGAAAATCTAAAAATAAATACTCCGCTTTCCGCCGTTCCGAATTCTCAGAACTCCAAAACGAAAAATTTTCTTTTCCTTTTTCAAAAAATGGGGGCGCGCAAAATTTAAAAAATGTAGAGAAAATTTTTCTGTTTTGGAACGCAAACTTCTTCAAAATCTGCGAAGTGGGTTCGCGCAAAGGCTAATGCATCTCCGCAAATAAACTAGCACCCTACTCGGATGCTGGTTTGTACTCGCGGAGAGAGAGGGATTTGAACCCTCGATACGCTTGCGCGTATACATCCTTTCCAAGGATGCGCGATCGACCACTCTGCCATCTCTCCAATTTTTTATTTTTATTTAAGCCAAATTAGCTCCAGATATTTATACCACTAAGGGCTAAAAATGCCTACATTCTACACTTTCGATTCCGAGTAACCACACACCTCTATAACACAACTGCTCCAGTTGAGCAGGCGTTCTGCTGTCAACCAACAAAAATTAGGTAATATTATTTGTCTCGCGTAAGCGACGAATCCGTTCTTCTACCGGCGGATGAGTGGCAAACCAACTGTTAATTCTTTTTCCGATCGCGTTAGATTGAGTGTCAGCAAACGGATCAGCGATGAACAAATGAGAGGTGGCGTGAGAAACCCGTCGTAAGGGTTGGTGGGTATTTGAAATTTTTTCTAAAGCGGAAGCTAATCCTTCTGGATAACGAGTCAAAAGTGCCGCGGAAGCGTCAGCTAGATATTCTCTTTTGCGCGAAATTGCCATTCTTATCATTTGGGCAGCAATTGGTGCCAAAATAATTCCAGCAATTCCAATTACTAAAAATATCGGATGCTTATCTCGACCGCCGCCAAACAAAAACGTCCTGGTCAAAAAATCCGCCAAGATAGCAACTGCGCCTGCCAAAGCGACCGCCGTTGTCATCACCAACATATCACGATTGCCGACATGAGCCATTTCGTGTGCCATTACTCCTTCTAGCTCGTTTTTATCAAGAATTTTAAGTAGACCAGTAGTGGCAGCTACCACGGCGTTTTCTGGGTTCCGTCCAGTGGCAAAAGCGTTTGGTGACGGATCCTCAACGATGTAGACTTTTGGCATTGGTAGACCAGAAGCGATGGAAAGATTTTCGACAATTCGGTACAACTCCGGCGCTTCTTCTTTAGTAGCTGGTCTGGCTCCTGTCATTCGCAGAACGAGCTTATCAGAAAACCAATAGCTAAAAAAGTTCATACCGAGCGCCAATAAGACAGCTGCATAGAGTATAATTGGACTGCCTACATACCAACTAGCCGCATAACCAATAGCAATCACCGCCACAAAAAATCCACCCATCAAAAGCCAGGTTTTTCTAACATTGCTATCTTGGTGTGTGTATAGAGTTGCCATAAAATCTTTTAGTAGTAACTAACGAAATGTGAATCACCTTGTAAATTACCAGCGTGGATTGCCGACGATAACGATTTAAATTGGGATACCCTGTGGGGTCTCATTTGACTTATAGCCAACATCTTCTGACCAGACTAAGAAATTCTGTTTCTTGTACCGCCCCTTGCGCAACAGATTCTCTGCCCGAACCTTACGCAAATCGTCCGTAGAAATATCAAGCTGATAGATAATCTCCTCCAAAACCGACATCAAGTCAGCATATTCTTCAAGAAACTCTTCCTTGCTACTAGCCATCGCCAGTGACGATCCTTCTTCCTTTATTTTCTTGAATAACTCCTGCTGAAACTCCTGCATATCAGTAATCCGACGCACCTCGCACTCTTGACGCTTACCCCGAATAATATCTGGGATGTTGTCGCGTACCAGCTTGTTGTAATAAATGCGTGTAGTCTCAGACATAAACTAGACTGGTTTAGAAACTAACTTTCACCACCTCGCGAGCAGCTGATCCTTCTTCTAGCTCAAAGAAGGCTTCCTCTTTGAAGTTAAAGGCCTTGCCGATTAAACCTGAAGGGAAAGACTGAATCGCTATCTTCAAATCACGAGCGTTGGCGTTGTAAAAACGTCGCGCGGCTTGAATCTTATTTTCAGTATCCGTCAACTCGCTTTGTAAGCTAAGGAAGTTTTGGTTGGCCTTAAGGTCGGGGTAAGCTTCAGCCACCGCCAGCAATTTACCGAGTGATTCTGTCAAGGCTGACTCTGCTCCTGACATCGCCATAATTTGCTCGGGTGTGATGTTGGTTGGATCAATGTGGACTTGCGTGGCTTTAGCACGAGCGTTAGTAACTTCTTCAAAGACTGATCGCTCGTGGGCGGCGTAGCCTTTTACGGTTTCAATTAAATTCGGAATCAAATCGTAACGACGAACCAACTGAGTGTCTATATCAGCCCAGGCTTCTTTTGTTCGTAAAGTAAGTTTTACAAAACTGTTGTAAGAAATAATACCGTACAACACTACAACGACAACCACCGCAACTATAATCAAGGTAATCATATTTTAATTAATTTCATTTTTCGTATTAAATACGAACGTAATTATAACATAGTATTTTTACTTTTCAGCAAAACACACACCCGCGGGTGTGTGTTTTGCTGAAAAGTACTACTGAGCTATTCCTAGTACATACCGCCCATTCCCCCGCCCATACCAGACATATCGGGAGCGGATTTTTCTGGTTCCGGCTCATCGGCTACCGCACATTCGCTGGTAAGCAAAATACTCGCCGCTGAGACAGCGTGTTGTACACCCGCTCGGGCGACTTTAACCGGGTCAATGATTCCTGCCTTAATCATATCTTCCACCATCACGCCTTTGGCAGCATCAAAGCCAGCGTTACCACCAGCTTCTTTAACTTTCTCAACCACCACCGCTCCATCTATCTTACCGGTGTTGTAGGCAATCTGCTTAAGCGGCATCTCCAAAGCTCGCAACACAATGTTGTAGCCGATAGCTTCCTCCTTGTCTAAATCTTTCTTAGCCAAAAAAGATTTTTCCACCACCGCCGCCGCTCGTGCCAAAGAAGTACCGCCACCTGGGACAATTCCTTCTTCAATCGCCGCTTTAGTGGCGTTTACAGCGTCTTCAATTTTCAGTTTTAGATACTTCATTTCGGTCTCAGTCGCGGCACCGACTCGAATCACTGCCACTCCACCAGAAAGCTTAGCAATGCGCTCTTCAAGCTTTTCCTTGTCAAACTTGGAGGTAGTTGAATCTAATTGTGACTTTAATGCATTCACTCTATCTTTTATGGCAACTTTCTCGCCTGCGCCACCGACAATTATTGTATTGTCCTTGGTAGCCACCACCCGATCCGCCTTACCGAGCTGTGCTAATTCAGTATTTTTAAGATCAAGTCCCAAATCTTCTGTGATTACTTGCCCGCCCGTTGTAACGGCAATATCCGCCAACAGTTCTTTCTTGCGATCACCATAACCCGGCGCCTTTACCGCCAAGACTGAGAAACCACCCTTAAGCTTGTTAACAACAAAAGTCGCCAACGCTTCTCCTTCCACATCATCAGCAATAATCACTAACTCTTTTTTGCCGGTTTGGGCGATTTTTTCCAGTAATGGCAAAATCTCTTGCACCGAACTGATTTTCTTGTCCGTAATCAGAATCTGGGCGTTTTTGTATTCGGCCTCCATTCGTTCTGGATTGGTAACCATATACGGTGAGACGTACCCCTTATCAAATTCCAGACCCTCCGTCAGCTCAGTCTCAATACCAAACGATTGCGACTCCTCCACTGTCACAACTCCGTCCTTACCGACTTTATCAATAGTTTCGGCAATTTTTTCGCCGATTTCTTTGTTTTCAGCCGAGATCGTAGCAACTTGCTTAATCTCATCGATAGAGCTGATTTTAGTGGACATCTGACGTAGTGTTTCCACCACATCAACCGCCGCTTTTTCCATACCAGCTCGTACCGCCATCGCGTTTAGACCCATTGTCGTCTGTCGCAAACCTTCACTCACCAGCGCTTGAGTTAATACCGTAGCGGTAGTTGTACCATCGCCAGCTAATTCATTAGTCTTGGTAGCCACCTCTTTGATAATTTCAGCACCCATATTCTCGAACTTGTCTTTTAGAGTTATCTCACGGGCAATCGAGACACCGTCATTGGTGATGGTTGGTCCACCAAACCCTTTATCGAGAATAACATTTCTACCCCGTGGTCCAAGGGTTACCTTTACCGCATTAGCCACAGTATCAACTCCTTTCTGTAACTTCTTCTTAACTTCCTCACCGTAAATTACTTGCTTTGCCATAAAGTTTTCAGTTGAAAAATACTATGTTTAGTTGCTAAAAACACCCAGAATACTGTTCTCGCTGACGATAAAGTATTCTTTATTGCTAATTTTTACTTCATCGTAACCATACTTAGAGAAAATCACGCGATCGCCAACTTTCACATCCAGCGGTAAACGCTTTTCACCCTCATCATCCCACTTACCGGGACCAACTGCTAGGACGATGCCTTGTTCTGGCTTTTCTTTCTTGGCTGTATCAGGAATAATTATGCCGGAGGGTGAAGTCGTACCTTGCTCCTCTTCCGTTAGCGGTCGTACCACCACCCGATCACCGAGGGGTGTAATCGGACTTCCGCCTGCTTTTGTTGTGTGTTCTGCCATAGATATAGATTGATTATGAACTTAAATAAAATTAGACGAAACTTCTAACGAAGTGACTCATTCTGTGAGCTTTTAACCACGCCAAAAATCGCTATAAACACCGCGTGGTGTCGGTATTATAATGCAGTCACCGCCAGTGTCAAAAAACCTACCGTAAAGGCGAATTATTTTGGCGATTTTTTATCATCCGCCTTCGTCTTTCCGCAAAAACCAGCTCTGTTCCTGCTTGAATTAAACGAATAACCCGAATCGCCCGAACCAGACGAAGCATCCGAAGCACACTGGTAACCTCTGAAGTAATCGGAATGGAGGAGACTAAATTAAGCCAATTATCACGCCAATACGCTCGTTTTGAAGAATAGGTTCTGTCAAAAAAAAGCCCCAGAAAAAAATCCGTCAGGAAAATATAAGCAATGACAATATCCACCGACAGCCAGATTTGCGCAAAGGCCGCTTCCGGAAAAATCCACTCCAAGGTCAACAACACAATACTCACACAAGCCAGTATCGAAAGTGTAATCGCATACCAAAGTGAGTTTTGAATAAATGTGACTTTATTAGCAAAGGCATCCAACATAACACTTTGCATTATAACACTCGGTTTTAACAACTACTTAGTTAAAACAGCGACCGCCAGAGTGGTCTTGTCACCGGAATGACACACAGGTACATACGCGTGTATTGACCTAATTCGGTATATGTTGTATTAATTAAGCGGTTTTTAGTTCCTCAACCAACCACACCAGGAGCCTTGCTGTGATAACGTGGAGTAAATTTGTCAACGGATTCCTTTCTTGGGTGATATTTACCTTGATTGTCTGTAGCATAGTCAGTCTTGTTTTGACGGTTCTTGGTGAGTTCAATCTCGCGGAGCCGTTTCTCGCCGTAGCGATTTTCTTCTTCGCCATACTGATCTTCCTCATTTCAAGCGAAAAAGCTATGGTTGAGGAGTCTGTAGAATACACAAAACACCAGACCGAGCAGCCGCCGCTAACAGAAAATCCTGAGTTAAGTGCTTTCCGGCAAGCGCAAGACAGGTACAACACCGAGGCTTGGAACACCAACGACTTCATGGAGCCACCAGCCATTGGCGGTAAACGCCGACCTTAAACTCATCTTACTCGCCCCGATGTTACATTAGTAACCTCGGGGCAGTGTTTTAATTCGAATTAAAACACTGCCCCTGATAAAACTAACGAGATTTTTATGGATTTTACATTATAAATATGAATATTTTTAAACTCAATGCAGACGAAGTGGCTACTCTACGAAACTGGGGTAGTGTCTTAATGACACAAAAACTTACCGAAGCCAAAGAATCCCTGCGGTTAGAAAATTGCCAACGTGAATTTTGTACAATTTTTGCCATTAACGAAGAATGGTTTGCCGCTATGCATATGGATCCCTCTCCAAACAAAACGTTAGCTGCCCCGACCCTAGAGAGAAATTGATATTAAACACCGAGAAATCTTAAAGAAAGTAATTGCGCAAAAACTAAAAGTCGATGTAATTTATGATCTTAAGTTGGGCGACTAGTCGATTTTCAGCCGAAGCGCCTGTCTTCCCTCGGCAAAACCCAAGTAGCTTACCGGCTGTTTGTTGTGTTTTAGAAATAAGCAGCAAAAGCATAACTAAAATCTGAGTACTAAATACAGCGTGTTGCTAGACACTAACATTTCTGATATCATCTGGCGACATGGAAATTATACAAACCATACAACCAGCCCTGCCTTATGTGCAAATCGTCCTCTCAATCCTGCTCATTGCCGCCATTTTGTTGCAACAGCGCGGTTCAAGTCTGGGGGGTGCATTTGGTGGCGATAACTTCAGCTCGGCCTTCCACAAGCGTCGCGGCTCGGAGCTTTTCTTGTTTCAGTTCTCAATTGGTGCTGCTATCCTCTTTGTTCTCGCCACCTTCCTGAACATGCTGGTTTAGTGTTTTGTAATTCCCAATAGAAAAACCTAAAAATTGCTGGTCGCCACCTTTACTAAACTTAAGTTTTGTATTGAGTCGTTTGGTGTCTAAAATCATTCTCTTCACTTTTGTAATCTATGCAATTACCCCATCCTCGTCGCCGTCTTATGGACCGTTTCTTCGGTCTCATTGAACACCCCAAGCTCAGCGATCGTCTTATTCTGAGAGCTCTCCTTGCGCTTGTGCTGGTTAGTGGCATTCTCTATATTCTTGAATTAAATCAAAGTTATGTACTCAACACCCCCAGTCCGGGCGGCACTTTGCGTGAAGGCATTGTTGGTATCCCTCGTTTCGTTAATCCGGTACTAGCACTCACTCGCGCCGATCAAGACACGGTTAGCTTGGTTTACAGTGGCTTGATGAGAATTGATACTAATGGTGAATTAGTCCCAGATATTGCTGAGTCAATAACTCTTCTGGAAGACGGGGTTACTTACGAAATCAATATCCGCCGTGATGTGCGTTTCCATGACGGGACACCGCTAACCGCTCATGACGTGGTTTTCACTTTAAATCTTATCAAAAATCCTGATTTGAAAAGTCCCTTACGAGGTAACTGGAATGATGCTCTAATCGAGCTGATGGACGAGTACCGTCTCCACATAACATTAAACCAGCCATATTATCCTTTTATCGAAAACCTTACCGTCGGGATTCTTCCTAGTCATATTTGGAGTCGCTTACCCACGGAACAACTACCTTTCAGCCAATACAACACTGAACCCGTCGGTTCTGGACCATTTATGATTGAAAGAGTGACTCGCAACGACAGTGGTTTAATCAGCGGCTACCTACTTAGTCCTTCTCCGTACTTAAACAGAGAACCCAATCTAGCTCATATCGAACTATTGTTTTATCAAAACGAAACAGAATTAGAAACAGCACTGCTTCAAGGCAATATAGACGCTACGATTTTTTTACCCACCGCCCGCATCGCTACTCTCGATAGTGCCAAATACCAAACCCTTACCACCCCCCTCCCGCGCGTGTTTGCTATCTTTATCAACCAAAATCGCTCCCCTGCTCTCCGTGATTTGGCTGCCCGAGAGGCCTTAAGTGCCGCCATAAACCGAGAGGAACTAGTAAATCAAGTTTTAGCCGGCTACGGTGTCCCCATCACCACACCTACCGTCCCGCTTAAATCTACGCTAGAATCTGAGGAAGCTGTACTAAACACCGCTACCACCGCTGTCGATATCCTGACGGCTGGTGGTTGGGTACGAAATGAGGCTGGTCTTTGGCAAAAAAGACTGGGTGATGGTGCTGAGACTTTGTCTGTCACTATCCGTACCGGAAACTCACCACAATTTGAGCGCACCGCCCAACTGGTTGCTGGCTGGTGGCGAGATATCGGCGTTGAAGTACAGGTAGAACAATACGAACAAACCGGCTTAGTGCAGTCGGTTATCCGCACCCGTGATTTCCAGACACTTTTGTTTGGAATTGACCTAAACCGCAGTCAGGATTTATATCCTTTCTGGCACTCTTCTCAGCGAGACGACCCAGCTTTAAATATCGCTCAGTACACAAACGTCACTGTCGATAGACTGCTCGGCGAAGCTCGTGCGAGTACCGACACCTCAGTCATTACTGAAAAACAACTTGAAGCCGCTGCCATAATCACAGCTGAAGTACCCGCGATATTTCTTTACGCACCAAGTTTGGTTTACGTGATCGATAATCGAATCAAGCCCGCTCCGCTGACTGCCCTTGGTCGCCCGTCTGATCGTTTTATGAACATCACCGAGTGGTACGCCCGCACTGAGTACGTCTGGCCTTTGTTTACAAGATAGTTATACATTTACCTAACAAATTAAATTACTGCATTCTTATGAATCCGACACCAAACCACAACCCAACCCGAAGCACCCGAACCGAAGCTTACAGACAGCGTCCTCACACGCGGGGCACTAACCCGACCCGAACCACCCCAACCACTGGCCCTAACCGTCGTCCGGGCGGTGTTAGTCGATCTAAACGTACCCACCCGCAAAGACGGCGCGCTACTACCGCACCCACTTTGACACATCGAATGTCAGTAACGACCGACAGACACCCGGTTATTCCGGAAGTGACTGATGAAAATACTGTTCGCATCATTCCGGTTTCTGGCGTGGAAGAAATTGGTCGCAATATGATTATTGTTGAAAACAAAGATGACATCATCGTTATTGACGCTGGCTTTCAGTTTGTGACGGAAGAGAGTAATGCTCCTGGTATCAACTACATTCTGCCCAACACTCAGTACCTAGAAGAACGCCGTCACAAAATCCGCGCGCTCGTGATTACCCATGGCCACCTTGATCACATTGGCGGTATTCCATTCATCATTGAACGAATTGGCAATCCACCCATCTACACCCAATACCTGACTTCACTGATGATCCTCAAGCGTCAAGACGAGTTCCCGCATATGGAGCCAGTCAAAATGAATGTCATCAAAGAGGGTGAATCTTTCACTGTCGGTACGACTCGAGTAAAAACTTTTCCCGTCACCCACTCAATTCCTGACGCGATGGGTGTTTCTGTGGAGACTAGACACGGCGATGTGGTTATCACTGGTGACATCAAACTAGTTCACGAAGACGGCAAAGTAGTCGTGGAGGAGCGAGAGTCTTGGGAAAAAGTTGGTCAAAACAAAAATTTGGTTTTACTTTGTGATTCCACGAATGCTGACCGTGAGGGCTTTTCGGCTTCGGAAGAAAAGGTTTACGAAACTCTCGAAAACATCATAAAATCTGCCACTGGTCGCCTGATTATCGGCACTTTTGCCTCCCAATTCGACCGCCTGATAAACGTCATCAAGACTTGTGAAAGTCTAGGCAAAAAAGTCGTTATGGAAGGTCGCAGCATCAAGACTAATATCGACATTGCTATCCAAGCCAAGCTCCTTGAGGTCGACCCCAAGACCTTCATCGGCGCCCAAGATATGGCTGATTATCCGAATGATAAAATCGTTATTCTTTCAACTGGCGCGCAGGGTGAAGAATTTGCCGCCCTGATGCGAATGGCTACCGACAAACACAAAAACATCACGCTCAATGAACGCGATACGGTAGTTCTCTCTTCTTCCATCATTCCCGGCAACGAGATTGCTGTCCAAATCCTTAAAGACAACATCTACCGCAAAAACGTTAAAGTTATAAATTACAAAGGGTCTCACGTGCACTCTTCTGGTCACGGCAATGCCGGCGAACTGGTTTGGATACACCAAACGGTAAAACCAAAGTTTTTTGTACCGGTTCACGGACACCACTTCCATCTCAAGAGTCATATGTATGCCGCTATTGAAAACGGCTTCCCGCGCGAGAATATTGTTGTGCCCGATAACGGTACCATCATCGATATTGTCAACGGCACCGAAATCATACGCCAACCAATGAAAATACCTTCCGAATTAGTCTTCGTAGACGGCTTCACAGTCGGCACTAAGCAAGACGTTGTCATCCGCGACCGGATGACCCTCGCCCAAGATGGGATGTTTGTCATTATCGCTACGGTCAGTAGTAAAAACGGTAAACTCCGCAAGTCTCCAGACATTATCTCTCGCGGTTTCATTTACTTGCGTGAAAATCAGCAGTTACTGGCCGAAGCCCGCGTCCTCATTAAACGCACCGTCGAGAAAGAGACCGAACGGATGAATCCCATTGATCTCGATGTGGTAAAAGACAAGCTCACCGACACCATCAGCGCCTTCCTCTTACAGCGCACCCAAAAAAACCCGATGGTGATTCCGGTTCTGATTGGTATCTAGTTACCAACTTACCAACGTCCAAAAGCAGTATTAATAAAAATCCATAGTAAACTACTACTATGGATTTTTATCGTCACCTCTACCTAAAACAAGAGCCGGCTCCGATCACCTACGCACTGGTGTACCTGGCTTCCATTATTTTTACTTTTCAAGCGCTCGTCACGGCTTACAGTAGTTCTACTTACATGGAGCGTTTCGTAAGCGCCGAAACCGTGGGACTCCTGTACTCAATCGGTGCCGCCTTTGCGATCGCTGTGACTTTAATCCTGCCCCGCATCTTACGTCAGCTTGGTAATGTCGCTACGATGTTGGCATTGGTTTTGGCTATCACTGTATCACTGGTTTTACTCGGTGGTGCTTATACCGCCAGTCTCACGGTCATTGCCTTCATTGCTTACCTAGCCCTAACCCCCCAAGTATTTTTAAACATCGACATCTTTCTTGAAACTCTCATTGGTAAAAACGAGGGAGGTACGGGTAGACAACGAGGTTTAATCCTTACCCTGATGGCGGGAGCGGCTTTAGTGTCACCACTAGCTATGGGCTACATCATTGGTCCAGAAAACAACCTCGAACGTGTTTATTACGTAGGCGCCGCTGTCGGCTTACTGCTCACGATGCTCATCATAGCCAGATTTCGTCACTTTTCAGACCCAGTTTACGAAACCGTCAGACTCCGGGATATGCTTCAGCAAGCGTATCAAAACTCCGACATTCGCATTGTCCTCAGTGCCCAATTTCTCCTGCAATTCTTCTACACTTGGGCAGTAATTTATATTCCGCTCTATCTAGCCACAGTGATTGGTTTTGATTGGCAGACCATCAGTCTCATTATTGCCGCTGGATTACTCGCTTTTGTAATTTTTGAATATCCGATTGGGTTTTTGGCGGATCGTCACTTCGGTGAAAAAGAAATGATGGCATTGGGTTTTGTGATACTGGCTCTCACGATGGCGAGCGCTTCTTTTTTTGTCACCTACGGAGTTGTGGCTTGGATGATTCTTATGTTCATAAGCCGCATTGGCGCTAGTTTAGTTGAAGTTACTACCGAAAGTTATTTCTTCAAAAAAGTAAACAACCGTCAATCCACCCTGATTAGTTTTTTCCGACTGACTCGCCCTTTAGCTAACCTACTCGGCGCCTTGGTCGGTAGCATCTCACTTTTCTTCCTTCCCTTTCCTTTCATCTTCCTGGTCTTAGCCGCCTTTATGGCAGCTGGTGTCTTTTTCACCTCATTCCTCACCGACACTAGATAAATCTCCACTTACCTTACAGAAAATAAATAACGTCTTTACGCTCCACGACCACTTCCCAGTGCCTGAGCTTGGCGTGTTGATACAAGGTCTGATTGGGGTTAAAACAAATTGGATTTTCCACTGACTCTAAAAGCGGGATGTCACCGTCGGTATCACCCACGGCAATCGACTCCTGTCTGGTTAATTCTGAGTTACGATCAAAAACACGATTTACAATCGCAGCTTTGTTGCGAATTAAATGTTCGTCAACTACCACGCCAGTAAAACAATCCTGCGGACCCAGCTCATAGACTCGACCATAAACCTTATCAAATCCGTACTGCACACAAAAATCATCTAAGACGGTTTTAGGTGACTGTGATATTGCTATCAAATAATAACCCTCGCGTTTTAATTTTTGCACCAAATCTCTAGTGTAACGATAAACCCGTCGTCGCTGCACCGCCACCACTCCCCGCCCCACATCGGCCAAAACACCATAATGCACGCCCTTGATGTGATGTAGATAAGTCTTAATTACCGCCTCAATGTAGGCCTCGTAAGTTCCTTCTCGATTCCACCACGCCTCGTACTCACTTTTATAACCCTCCGCCGCTGCCACCGGAAAAACCTCTGCCCGCACCAACGCCTCCACCAATTCAATCAAAAGACTGGAGCGAAAAATAGTTCCGTCGATATCAAAAAAAGCTACCCTTTGTTTTGTTTTCTCAATCATAATTGGCTGATGCTAATAACTGACAAATGTGGTTCTTTACGAAAAGCTGATAAAAACCGGTCGATATTCTACCCACTTTGACTTAGGCCAGACTAATTCCTCATAAACTCCATCTTCAGTCAAACCAACTGTTTCAATCGTAATTGTCTCGGTTGGTGCGACCGCTTTCACGTAAGCCAAAAATGGTTCATACGTATCATTATAACCCTCCATCACGGCTCCGGTGCGTGGACTCAAACCCATCACCACCCCTCGCTTACCACGCCACAGTTCGTGCCACCGACCCGGTAGACGCGGCCGTTCGGTAGTCCCGGGCAAAGTTAAACCAGCTTCTTTAAGACGATACGAAACCAGTTCATTGGATTGTAGTGGTAAAAATAATTCTTGCCCCAAAAACTCATCTTTAGTGCACCGACGCATTTTTACCGTTTCGGAATGATCAGACAAATAACACTCGCCGTGTCGAAACGTAGGGTAAATATCCTCAGCTTTTAAGACCAAATTATCTTTAGGTACCCAACCAGAGACGGTTGCATGTTCAATCAACGCAAACCGACCTTCGTAAGTCAGCAAATTAACCTTAGTCCCGTAAGGTAAAACCCCAACCATTGTGTCAAAAGCCACCAGCGGGCGTTGCAAAACTCTGGTGGCATCATCAATACAAAAAGCCGTCACCTGATAACCGATTGGATTATTCACCACCGGACTTTTTTCTGTTTCGGGTGATAAGCTGATTGGTGTCGCTGCCAAATCGTCTTCCTTATTTTGGCTTACTGCCGGTAATAATTTTGGATTGGTAGCAGACGAATTTTTTTCTGTTTCGAGTAATTTAACTGTTTCCAGTCTTACCGGCTCTTGATCTTTATCCACTACTGGCGATAACTCCAGTAGTTTAGTTTCCGATTTTTTTGGTCTTAAAAACCCCCAAACAAACTCTGCTAAGTCAACGACGACCGCAAAGAATAGTTTCATAAGTTATTGTGATGACTGTTGAATAGACCGATAAAATTGGTCGATGGCCGCCCCCAGCGTGAGACAGAAGATGGTAATAAACGCGAGCTGACCGACAATTGGAATCAACATCAAAGCAAAGACTGTAGTCACACCTACCAGCAACCAAAGCAGGGTTAGCGGACCTTCATTTTTGCGGTAGCGTTGTAGCCAGTAACCCAAAACCGCTCCCGCCACCGCCACCGCAAAAGCGACTACCGCCAAATACAAACCTAACAAGACCAAGCCCACCAAGATACCAAGTGTACTCAAAAGCAGAACCATACTTACCAGTGGTAGGGCAAACAAAGCGGCTAAGCCGATTAACGCCGAGCGGACCGGGTGGAAAGTAACAGTTACCGCAATTCTCTCAGTGAACGGTCTAACGAATAGGTACCCAGCCAGAGCCGCAAATAGGAAAACGAAGTAAAAGATAGCCAGCTCACGAACGGGAAATGTCTCAGGTGGTGCTGTCCTATTTTTCGTTATTTCCCCATTGACGACAGCATTTTGTCCTCTTACTAAATCGTTAAACGAAGTGTATCGAACATTGCCAACAACGGCACTATCACCAAGCGTTAGTTGTCCCGATTTCACATTTATCTCACCGCCGACCTTGCCATCAATGCGTAGGTTTTCGCTCGTACCGAGAACATCTCTACCCACCTCACCAGCAATTTGCCCCCGGGTTCCAAAAAATAAAATGTCTCCACCAATCTTGGCGGTTGACAGCACTTTAAGCTCACCTGCTAAGACCACCAGATCTCCCACTATCTCCCCGGAGACCTCAACCGTTCCGGCCGCCACTCGCACATCATCAGAAATGTTACCATCAATATCAACGAGACCCCCGACCAAGATAACATCAGAACCAACTGTGCCGTTGAGTGTGGTTGAACCGCCAATAATAACCACGTCTTCTGTGACCTCGCCTGAAACTGCCACCGTGGAACCAACGCCATAAAAGCTACCCTCTACCACCTGATCCGTCGTTAGCGATACCGTCTCTCCGGTTCGCACCACCGTAGCCGCATTTGCCACTGCAGCATTAAACAACAAAACTCCTAGAGTAAATCCTAGGGTTATTAAAACTAGCGGATGTCTAACGCCCGTTAGGGAATGCACACGTGTTGAGTTACTATTCATAATTTTTGACCTTGGCATTTGCTATAGTGTAACTGACGCGCAGTATAACACATTCTAGGAACAAAGTCAGCTCTTTTTTAACGCCCTATGATCATCTCTTCTTTATTATCACAAATATTAATTCTCGCTTTGTTGGGCTTGGCATTAACGCTCTTTATCCGCAACCGCTTGCGTTACGATGTAATTGCTCTCCTCGTTATGCTGGCGGTAATCGCCACCGGCATTCTTTCGGTCGAAGAGGTCTTTGCTAATTTTGGTCACCCCGCCCTGATTGTCATTGCCTCAATGTTTGTGATGAGTGAGGCGTTTGTGCGGTCTGGCATTGCCGACATCATTATCGATCGCCTGGGAAGGTTTGCCCGACACCCGATTTTTGCCCTGGCGACTCTCATTGTCATCGTTATCATTCTGTCAGCCTTCGTGAACAATGCCGGCGCTCTCGCCATGGTCATTCCGATTGCCATCCACCTAGCTCGCAAGAGTAACACGCCGATTGCTTACTTTCTCTTACCACTAGCCCTCGCTTCCCACCTGGGCGGATTTTTAACTTTAATCGGAACCCCTCGCAATATAATAATCTCAGAATTTCGACTTGATGCTACCGGCACGCCTTTTGGAATGTTTGATTTCTTTCCCGTTGGCATACTCTTAGCCGTAGCTGGCGCCATCTTCCTGATGATTTTTTCGTGGCGACTAATTCCCATTCGAAGCTCCACTACCAGTCTTCCGATTAGACGATCCTACACCACTGAAATTGTTCTTAAACCCACCTCGCGAGCGCTGGGCTTATCTTGCCAAGAATTTGAAGAATTGTGCAAGCACGAAGTCCAAGTGGTGTCGCTACACCAAGATGGTCAGACCGAAATCGCCAAGCCGACCGATATTCTGACTGAAAATAAGACAATTTCTATTCGCGGTACTATTGAAGCCCTGATGCAATGCCTTCGCCAACACCAACTAACTCTAGTTGGGATGCGTGTTCAAGAACGTTTTGTTACCAACGAAGATGATTACACCACCATGGAAGTGGTGATACCGCCTTACGCAAAAATAATCGGCACTAGCTGGAATGACGTACCTCTGCCTAAACGTTTTGGGGTTAACTTTCTTGGTTTGTTCCGCCGTGACCATAATTTATACCAACCCCTAGCCCAAACTATTTTTTGGCCAAATGATATTTTAGTTTTTAATGGACGCACTGATTCTTTACAAGAAACCATCGACGCTCTGCAACTTTTACCCATCGCCCAACCCGAGAATAATTTAGGTCGCCGCTCCTCCGCCATCTTAACTAGTTTGTTACTGATTTTAGCCATCGCCTTAGCGACTACGCAAATCGTTCCTCTAGCGGTGATATTTTTAACCACCGCTATTTTGCTGGTATTACTCAATATCGTAACTTTACGCCAAGCTTACAACAGTATTGACCAAACGGTCTTGATACTAATTGCTGGTATGCTTACTCTGGGCGAAGCTCTCCAAACCAGTGGCGCTGCCCAATCCATCAGTAATTTCATACTCCAGCTTGATGATTATGTGGGGGCCCCTTTTATGCTGGCACTCATCTTGGCGGTGACTATGCTTTTAGCAGACTTTATGAACACCAACGCGGCAGCGGTTATTATGGCACCTATAGCCATTCTCACCGCCCAGAGTCTTGGCGTATCCATTGATCCTTTTCTGATGGCGGTGGCGATTGGCGCTTCTTGTGCTTTTCTCACTCCGATTGGCCACGAATCAAACACGATGGTGATGCGCCAGGGTGGTTACACCTTCCGTGATTATTTCCGACTGGGTCTACCACTTGATATTTTGATATTCATCATTAGCTTGCCGGCACTTTTGTACTTCTGGCCACTTTAGCGAATCCCTTACACGTGACTAGTAAAATTACTAAAGCAACTTTTTAAGGCACACTGTAAACAACTGGTGTCTGGAGAAACGCAATCATAATTGTGCCGATTATAAACAAGATAATGCCCGCCGAAAAAACCCAAACTCGGGGTGTCGACAACTCTTTCTGACCAGTGTGCCAGTTCCGAGTATAGAGAAAAGAAAAAACGAAACGAATAAACGACATACTTAACCCAGTTTTTTATACAGACTACCCGTTGCCATTAGTATAACAACCCCCATTGAAAATAATAACCACGGGTGTTCATCAAATAAAGAAAGCTCCAACAATAATCTCTCCAAGCCAACAATAGTTGAAGCTCCTCCCAAAGTCACCAACATCGCAAACAGAAGCGGATAACGTTTGAACACCGATTGTCGAACTGGCTCTACCACCTGATCCAAATTTACCCCTGCTTTAACGAGACTAGACTCAATGTTTTTTAGTGAGTCGTAAATTTTCCGAACGTTTTCTTCTTGGTGATGATTGCTATTGGACATAGCTAAAGCATAGCACACCAAAATTACTACGGCGCTTCTGCCAGCACTACTGAGACTGTCTGCTCCTCGCCTTCTCTCAAGATTTTTAAGGTGATGGTTTGTCCAACTTGTTTTGTCCTTAGCAGCGAAAGAAAGTCACGCCCGGCAACGCGCACCCCATCCACTTCCAGTATCAAATCACCCTCTCTTAAACCCGCCAACGCGGCGGGTGAGCCGGGCATAATCGCCAGCTCTTCCCTGGTTTCACCGCGTGTGATAAGCGCTCCGTAGCCAACTGGTAAATTATTCAGATTCTTCACGCGCTCGTCCACCATCACGTACCTAATACCTAAAAACGGTCTAACGATTCGACCGGTCTCCCGCACTGAATCAACCACCGTCTCAACAATTTGTGACGGCAAAGCAAAACCAATATTATCCGCCCCTCTTGAGACTGCCACATTAACTCCGATGACCTCGCCTTGTAGATTGAGTAAGGGACCACCCGAATTACCTGGATTAATAGCTGCATCAGTCTGAATCACCTGTTCCATTCGTTCACTCCTGCCCCGGGCATCCGTGGCAACAATCGAACGCGCCAGACCAGACACCACCCCCACCGAGACGGAGTTTCTAAACTCACCTAAAGCATTACCGATGGCAATCACCGATTCACCCAACCGAAGTTCAGTCGAATCCCCAAACGGTAAATACGGCAGTGTTGCCGGTGCCTCAGCATCAACAATTTTAAGAATGGCAATGTCTAATTGCGGATCCCGAGCCAGTACTTCCACCTCATAAGAATCACCTTGATTGGTCAAGATAGAATAACGTGCTTCAGTATCATCCACCACATGTCGATTAGTTACCACCAGTCCATCCGGACTAACAATAAAGCCCGAACCGCCACCCACTTCCCTTTCTTCCCTGCCGTATTCTCTAATTCGCGGCACAGCAAAGCCCCCCCAATCACCCCAAAGACCACCCCACGGGTCAAATTGTTCGTAATATCTTTCGTAAATTGGTACGTCTTTGGTTACCACTACTGACACCACCGCCTCGTTTACCTGTGCGACTACCGCTGGCACAATCTCAGACCTAGCTACACCATAAAAGTCTTTGGGGTCAGTCTCGGTAATTGCAGATTGTTCTTTTGCTGATTCATCTAAAACCAACTGATCCTTTCCTAGATACCAATAACCAGTCACCAACAACCCCGTCACGACAACACTGGTGATTAGGCTAGTGATAACGACCAAAATGACACTTCGATACTGCATATTCTGTAAATCGTTAAGTTAACTTGTAATTAATTATTTGGTACAATTCTACAACTGATTTTCTGTCGCGAAAAGTTGCTTGCCTCTTTCCCAAAATTCTGGCTCCCCCTTCAATTTTAACCAATACCACCATTCGGCACCCCACAAATACTGCCTTTCTAATCTGGTATCAGCAGCATATTTTAATATATCTTCAAATTTTTCGAGGTTCATCCGTGTGAATTGGACTTCAATCGGAACATTCACAATCGGTTCAATGAGCCATGGTTCGGCTGACAACTCAATCAGAAAAACTGGTCTCTCTCCGTACAACAAAGCCATTACATTTCCCTTAAGCCGATAAGACCAAGCTGGTAAAAAAGTCCTAAATTGACCAATTTCGGGATTCCAGAAATGCACGTACACACTAGTACCAAAAACATCAGCTCGTTGGTAAGACTGATACCAAGTACCGAGGTTGCCGCTGTCGGTGATGATTATTTGTCTAGTGGGATCAAGTGACCTAACCAAGGCAATCTCTCTATCAAAAAAAGCCACATCAAGCGGTCCACACTGCTCAAACGCAAAAGCTGTCAAAAATGGCTCATTCTCAACTTGCCAAAAACGCACCGCTGGACTATCTCGATATCTTTCCACCACCGCTGTCATATACGCGAGTTGAGCGGCCTGCGCTTCCTCTACCGACAGTTGCCTTGCCCAATCTGGGACGTGACACTCTGGCCAACGTGGCAAACGTCGCCCCACCGCCAGTATCACTTCCGCTCCCACTGCTTCGGCGCGAGCAATTTGGTAATCAAGTTCATAAAAATTATAAGCTCCGGGCGTGGGTTCCACCATCGGCCAGTGTGCCGCCAAGCGTAAGTGGCGAACGCCCATATCATCCAAAATAGCATCGTAAGTCTCTTTCCAATCCAAACCCAACTCCCGAGCGTAAGGTGTGTTAAATGACATTCCGTAAATAATGGTCTCTGGTATTTCTTGTCTAGTTAAAAGCCAAATTACAAAAACTAAGACTAGTACCAACAAACCAAAACCGCTGAGAATTTTTTTCCACATAAAAACTACAAAAATAAAATGAAGTAACCAATTGTAATCATAAATACGTAGATGATTTTTCTGACCACCGACTCTTTTTGTTTGTCTTCAACCACCACCGAATCCGGCAACCAGCGAGCAAAAACGAGGGCGATAATCAGAACAAACACAAACTTAAGACCATCGAGCGCTTGGACTACCGTAACATCTCCTAGAGCCGTGGCTTTCAAAAGCAGAAAGGCCGAGATGCCCGCCAATATTTTAGCACCCACTATTAGTATACCAGTTTGTACCTTACGCTCGGTCTGTTCAGTTTGCTCAGTTATCTTTTTAAAGTAAGTCGGCACCATCAGTAGCGACAGGGCAAACAAAACCAGTCCCACCCGCGACCAAAAGAAGCCGTCCGCAAAACTTGTTTCCAAAAACAAACCCTTCATCGTGATAAAGTGTAGTCCGAACAGAAAACCACTATTAATCATTATGACGAGAGTTGATTTCTCGGGAATAATTTTAGCCACTAGGAGTGTCCCCAAAATAAGAATTACTACCCCCCAAAAGAAATTCGGGGAAAGTACTGTCTCTAGAAAAACGTAACTAAGTATGAGTGTGGAAAACGCTGAGGTAGCGCCGATAATCGGCATCACATTCACCGCCTCATCTCGTTTTAAGGCTTCGTAGAGGGACACTAACGCCATAAAGAACGTGTATCCAGCCAAGAAAGACATCGCAATTACTTGAATACTCGGTTTTTCCACCAGAGAAAAATCAGGAACGCCAACCAATTCAGCTCCCGGAATAAAGCTGAGAATGTAAATCACCACCCAAAAACCAGTAAGCAAACAAGAATAAAAGGCGTAAACAAAAGGCCGCGGCAAGGCGCGCTTATCAGTGACAATATACTTGTCAATAAAAATAACCAACGCCCCTAAGAACTGACCAACAGTTGCTAGTAATAGCCACGATGACATGCCCTCATTTTATACTATGCCGTTGTCATCACAGATTTTTTTATACACGTAAGCGGAAGGGCGAATTATTCGTTCCTGGGTGTCGTAATTAATCTCAATTAGTCCAAAGCGTTTACCAAAACCAAGTGCCCACTCGTAATTATCTAGTAAAGACCAATACAAATGCCCACGCACATCAGCTCCAGCAGCAATTGCCTTGTGCACCCCTGCCACCTGCTTAGTAATGTACTCCGCCCGGGTGGCATCCGTAGCGTCTGCCAAACCCCCTTCTGAAACAAACATTGGTTTACGATACCGATGGAGCATTAGCAAAGCATCGTAAATATGTTCGGGGGCAAAATTCCAATCCATATCAGTCTTACGCCAAACTCTCTTGTCACCAAACTGTTTGTAGAAATAATAATTCAAACCAATCGAGTCACAGTGTTTAATCACTCTATCCATAAACCGATAAGTCCAAAAGTAATTTGCCAGCCAAGCCCGCGCTCGATTGAGTGGATTATTATCAGCCGCAAATACAATTACGTGTTTGACCACACTCACCTCGGTTTTAGGAGAAATGGACTTAATCGAAATATAGGCCTCATTGTGTGCCTGAGCAAGATTTTTCATAACCCGAAAGTAGGAAAAGAGTGAAGATACTCCTCTAATTGTTCCCGCTTCATACTGTCGTCCCGAATTAGTGATAGACACCAAATCAGTTAAGGTAAAACGCTTAAACGGTGGCCAAGTCCCCCGCAGCCAACCATTGCTAGCAAAAACATTTGGTTCATTCATCGTCGAGAAATGATCACAGAGATCAGCCAGTTCCAAGACGACATGTCTAGCGTAGCGAGCAAAAATCTCTGGAGCATCCGCTCGCTCAAAACCACCAAATTGAACAAACCAGACCGGCAAAGTGAAATGCCAGATAGTCACAAACGGCTTTAATCCGCGTGCCCGCAAGGCCATTAATACTCTTCGGTAATGAGCAATCGCCGCAGCGTCAAACTTACCCGCCTCTGGTTCAATTCTTGCCCATTCCAGTGAAATGCGGTGAGCAGTGTGACCCAGAGCTTTAGCTAAATCAAAATCAGCTTCGTAACGCTGGAAATGATCACACGCCAAACCACACGGTGGGACATAACCCTGCCGTGCCGCTTCCGCCCAATCATTATTTTCAATGCCGCCCTCCACTTGATATGAAGACGTCGCCGCCCCCCAATAAAAACCCTCCGGAAAAACTTTTTTATCACTCATAATTTTAAAAGGTAAACATTCCTCTGGAAGGTACCCCAAAATTAAGACACCTTTTCTAAGTCTAGTAATGATACATCATATTGCTCTTTAAACAACCGTGGCGGTAGTTTCAGAGCCGAGTGTATCCGTTTCTGGTTATAGTAATTAATCGTCTGGTAGATAGCAGCTACCAACTCACCAAGTGTCTCAAACCGATTCGGGTCACCAAGATCAAGTTTGAAGCCTTTATAAAA
>DBNX01000011.1:44500-44761 GCA_002299465.1 Patescibacteria group bacterium UBA661 | reverse complement strand
GGTGGGGGTCGCGGTGGGGGTGGTGTACCACAGGTAAAGAGCAAACAACACAACACCAGAAGCCACTAGCAAGATAATGACAACTAGACTTTTAGGGTGGGTGATTTCCGTTGTTGGTGTGGATGATTTTTGTCTGGGTTGGCTGGGTGGTTTCATTTCCAGTTTATCAATGTTGAGTTGTTCTTTTTCTGATTTCATAACATTAACTTGATTTAGTGATTAAAGAGACGGTGCGGTTTGGTCTGGGGTTTCGGTAGGCGG
>DBNX01000011.1:23909-44104 GCA_002299465.1 Patescibacteria group bacterium UBA661 | reverse complement strand
GATCTGAGATTGGCGTGCGCTTCACGGATTAGATTACCAGTAGTCCGGTAATGTTCACTCAGTTCTCGCCATTTAACAAACGGCTGGTCACTGTTAGTGGCGGTGAGCACGCGCTCGTCAATATCAAACAAACGGCTTCTGGCGTCCGCTAAATTAGTAGCGGCGCGGCGGAGATGAAGGGTGGCTTCGGTGGTGTCTACGCCAGTCTGGGCAGTTTTTTCGATTCTCGTTTCGAGACGAGCGATAATCGCATAGAGACGAGCTACCACGGCGTCCAGGCGGTTACTGATGTTGGCAGAGAGATTGATGATGCGCTGTTGCTGTTGCGTGGAAAGAGCACCAGGACGTTCATTGGGTAGGTTGCTTAAGGGTCTTGGTTCGGGATTGGTAACGGGGTCGGGGGTCGGTGTGCTGGGCGGTTCGTTGGGCACTGCTTCCGTGGGGGTGGCGGTGGTAGTGGGGCAGACAAACTCACAGTTGGGACCAGTTCTACCCACGAAGGTACCATCCGGACACATCATCGCGTCCATCGTACAAGCGATGGCGTTTGCCGGGGCGTGGTCTTGATTTTCGGTTTGGGCGGAGGCGGCAGAGCTAGACACAAAAGCGGTGACCACTATCATTGCCAATATAAATTGTTTTTTCATATGAGTTTGTTATTTGCTACTACTACAAGTATACCCCGTATCCAGCTTAGTGGGGATACGGGGTATACACAATTTAGTCGTCTCGGCTGTGAGTTTTGAGCAAGCTCTTTCGGGTATTTCTGCGTGCCGAGAGTTTGCTTTCGAAAAAATAACAATGTAGCAATGACCGGACCGGACTAGCGTGGCGAATTTTTATTTGGCTCGGCTTTTCGTGTAGAGTTGGCGACTATGATCGAAAGCTGCCATCGCCGCTTCGGCACCGTGCCAAGCGCCGACTTGGACTTCCTTATTTTGGACTTTTTTGTAGGTTTCAAAAAAGTGCGACATTTCTTTTTTGAAGTGAGCGTTGAGGTCGCCAAGATCTTTTATCTCAGCCATTCGTGGATCGTCAACGGGTACCGCGATTACCTTGTCGTCACGTTCGCCGCCGTCAATCATTTCCATAATTGCCACTGGTCTGGCTTTAACCAAAATTCCTGGCGCTAGGGGATAGGTAGTGATCAAGACCACATCAAGAGCGTCACCGTCGTCAAAGAGAGTTTGGGGAACAAAACCATAGTCAAAAGGGTAGTCTTGAGCCGAGTGCATTACCCGGTCTAGGGCAATGATGCCAGTCTCCTTGTCAATTTCATATTTATTTTTAGAAAACTTTGGAATCTCGACTATTACATTCATCTCTTCTCTTGTGCCGGAGCTGATGTCGTGAAGTAGGTTCATATTTGTAGTTGGGTTTATTGGTTTGGTTAAACGATTAAAAAATCACTTTACTGCTTTTTGGGCGATTCAGTTTCAACTAAGTTGGCTTCAGCTTCTTCGGGAGTGTCAATCTCATCAAATTCTTCGGTGTCGGGATTGACGTTGCGATCACCCATTACACCGTCCTCATCTGGTAGCTCGGGTTTGGTAGTGGTGGCGTCTTCATTTTCTAACACGTCAGTGTCACTGCCAATCTCGGTGCTTTCATCGGCTTCGATGTCAACTTCGCCCGTGGCGTTGGTTTCGGCTAAGGTGTCGCCGGTTTTGGCGGAGACAATGTCAATTTTCCAGCCCGTGAGCTTGGCAGCGAGACGGACGTTCTGCCCGCCGCGACCAATGGCTAAAGACTGTTGATCAGGAAGTACTTCCGCCACGGCGTGACCGCGCTCACCCGTTTCTTCGTTCGGCTCAGACAAGATTTTTACAGACAGCACCTGGGCAGGAGAAAGCGAGCCTTCAATAAAGGTCGCGGGATCAGCCGACCACTCAATGATGTCTATCTTCTCACCGCCTAGTTCGCTCATTACCGTCAGGACTCTAACGCCGCGTTGCCCGACGAGCGACCCGACCGGATCAATATGATCATCGTGGGAATGAACCGCAATCTTGGAACGAGCGCCCGCTTCTCGAGCCACCGCTTTTACTTCTACTACACCGCTTTGTAATTCCGGAGTTTCGATAGTGAACAAGCTGGACAAAAATTCAGAGCTGGAGCGTGAGAGTTTTAGGAATATGCCGCGAGAAGTTTCCTCTACGGCCAGGAGCAGGGCGCGGATGCGCTCGCCCGGCTTGAAGCGCTCGCCCGGCATTTGCTCTTCGTAAGGCATAATGGCAGTCACGCGACCCAAGTCAACATAAAGATTGCCACGTTCAAAGCGCTGTACGTGACCCATCACAATGTCGCCAGCTTTTTGTCCAAATTCAGCCAACGCTGATTCTTTTTCGGCTTCGCGGATTTTCTGGACGATGACTTGTTTGGCGGTCTGAGCGGCGATCCGTCCGAAATCATCACGGGGTTCAAGCGGAAATACCAATTCCTCGCCGGGCGTGACGTCTTTTTTTATCATCCGCGCGGTTTGGAGTAGGATGTGTTTCTCTTCATCAAAGCGCACGCGGTCGTCTTCAGTCTCGGTGGTTTCGGCGGAAGAGTCGGTCTCTTCTTCCGTTTCCGGCTTCAACATATTCTCATCAACCACAATTTTCACTTGCTGGAAGATGGTGGTGCCGGTAGCCAAATCAAACTTACAATTAACTATCTGACCACGTTTCCCAAATTCTTTTTTGTAGGCAGTGGCGAGGGATTGTTCTATGGCATCAATCATTTTTTCCCGAGGGATACCCCGTTCTTGCTCGAGTTCATCAAGGACGGAGTTTATTACTTTTAAGTCAAACATAACAACAAAATAAATTTTTATAAGGTTTTCTTGTACTCTCACGAAGAATGCCCGGCACAAGCCGAGCATTCAAGAGTGACTTTACTATAGCTAAGTGAGGAGGGTCTGTAAAGGGGGTGGGGTGAGGGTTTTGTCGGGGTGATTAGCGTATGCAAACTGCGGTATTTCTCATACTCATACCTCCGGAACGGTATACACGATGAAGTCCGCAATACCAGCCGTTTCCGGATCGGTGAAAATGCGTAATTGTAGCTCCCCAGGTCGCGTATGTGTTGTCACATTGGGCTCCGATTGGCGTAAATCCAGCGGGACAAAATGACGTGCAGCCAGCTCCCCAGCCGTAGTTAACTATCCAACCAGGAAAAATCTCTCGCTCCGCAGTTCCAGTGCAGGTAGTGCTGTTTACGATTTGTACCCCACTTCCACCTGCCGGCCACGCCGTCCGACAGTCCCCACCAATACAAAGCTGGTTGCTGGCACTAATATTACTTGCCCCTACCCAACCACTACCAAGAATAAGGTTTGCTGAGCCGCTAAGATTTAGATTACCGCTTCGGGTTTGTGGGGCACTGCTGTAGGCGCTGTCCAGGCGGTCACATATTGCATGGTGCTCACCGCCACAGCGCCGAGGATAATACCCGCAAGACCGAAGGAGGTGTTTTTGTAAGAAGGCATAGTTGATTGATTATTGCTAATGCTGGCTACATTTTACCCCCCCCCACGATGGTTGAAACAAATTACTATGGGGATATCCCAACTCCCTCAGGGTAACCCAGTAGGATTGGGTTATGTGCTATGGTAGAAGCCATGTCCGCGCACCAAATTTTTTATCGTCTCTTAGCAAACAACACCACCGCGGGGGTCGTTAATCTTTTTGTGTGGTTTTCTCTCACTTTTTGGATTTTTCTCGAGACTAATTCGGTGCTAATCACTTCTTTGGTGGCGGGAACTTTTATTTTTTTTGGCGATGGCTTTGGCGCCACTTTTTGGCACGGTTGTAGACCATAAACGCAAAAAGACAGCTCTGCTGTACTCGTCCTTGCTCTCGCTCTCTTGCTACCTGGGCGGTGCGTATCTCTTGTGGGGAATGGAGGTGGCCACTCTGGCGTGGCATTCACCCCAACTCTGGGGTTTGATATTTTTGCTCGTGCTGGGTAGTGTGGCTGGTAATCTGCGCACCATTGCCCTGGCGACCACTGTCTCCCTACTCTTTGCCGAGGGTCGCGACAAGATGAACGGTTTAATCGGTACAGCTAGCGGCCTTACCTACGCCGCCGCGGCCGCCCTTTCCGGATTGGCGGTCGGCTTTGTGGGTATGGAAATGGCGCTCTTGATTGCTATCGGAATAACCTTTCTCGCCATCTTGCATCTCGTCACCATTACTCTTACCGAAGCCGCACCTAAACACCCGGCGGGTGCTTCTAAAATGGACATCAGGGGGAGTATCGCCGCTGTACGCGAGACTCCCGGACTCTTTGCTTTGATACTCTTTACCACCTTTAACAATTTTCTCGGCGGCGTGTTTATGGCCTTAATGGATCCTTACGGACTATCGCTGATGTCGGTGCAGGCCTGGGGTATGCTACTTGCTAGCTTGAGTGTCGGGTTTATGATTGGTGGTTTGTATATCGCTCGTTTTGGACTCTCGCCCAATCCAGTCAGGAGGTTGTTGCTGGTTAATGGTATTAACTAGGCAGTCTGTTTGGTTTTTGTGATTCAACCCTCCATTATCTTGTTGGCGATAGGCATTTTGGTGTGGATGACACTCCATCCTTTTATTGAAGCGGCGGAACAAACTGTGATACAGAAGGTTGTGCCGTTCGAGCGTCAGGGCCGGGTTTTTGGCTTGGCGCAAGGAATCGAATCAGCAGCGACGCCAATCACGGCTTTTTTGGTTGGACCACTGACACACTTTTACTTCATTCCGTTTATGACCACGGGGGCGGGTGTGGCTTTAATCGGGGGCTGGTTTGGCGTTGGTCCTGACCGGGGTATGGCTTTGGTTTTTATCTTGGCTGGAGTAATTGGGACCGTCGTCACGCTACTGGCCTTTCGCTCGCAGGCCTACCAACAACTTTCAAAACATTTTCTAAGTAGTGAAGCAACTACCGAAACTAAAGTGGTGAGTTGAGGTGTCGCCCGCCGCCACTAACTTAGCAGCTAGAGAAGTTAGTGGCGGCGGGCGACATTGGGGAATGAGTTGTCACGTTAGATAGGGTTTAGTGTTACAATAACAACAAGCAGCTCTTATTAGCTCATTTGGAATTGTTGTGCGTATTCAAGATGAACAATTAAAAAGATTCGTGCTTGATGCTGGATTCATCAAGAAGGCGGATATTATTGCGGTCGAAAAAGTCGCCAAGGCAGAACGGCGGACTTTGGCGGAAGCGATGGTTGCCCAGGGTCATATGACTGAGGATGATATGCGACGAATTGAGTCGTATGTTATGGGGATACCGTTCGTATCGCTAAAAAACATCAAGATTGATTTTGAAGTACTCGCTCTTATTCCTGAGCCAGTCGCACGCACGCACAACATCATTGCCTTTCGTCGTAGCGAGACAGAACTAGAGGTGGCAATGCTCGACACTGCCGACTTGCCAGCGATTGATTTTGTAAAGAAGAAAGTGGGTTTAAAAATATTACCACGCTTGACCGACACTGAGTCGATGCGCTCAGCCATTAGGCAGTACCAAAAGACACTAAAAGATGAATTTGGTGACATCATAATGAAGGACGCTTCAGCTCTAAAGATTGTAGCTGAAGAAAGCGGGGAAGAGCTATCAGAAAATGATTTGAAGAAACTCGCCGAGGATTTGCCGGTGGTGCGGATTGTTGATACTTTGCTTCGACACGCTGTTATTCAAGGAGCATCTGATATTCATATTGAACCCGCGGAAACCGAGGTAATTGTTAGGTACCGAATCGACGGTATTCTCAGTGATGCTATGAAGTTGCCTAAGCACGCTGCCGGCACAATCGTAGCGCGTATAAAAGTCCTGGCTAATCTGAAGTTAGATCAGAAACGCTTACCACAAGATGGTCGTTTCAAAATGGAGATGGACGGGCAAAAGGTGGCATTTCGAGTGTCGGTTTTGCCGGTGTTTTATGGTGAAAAAATCGTCATGCGACTCTTGCGCGAGAATCGTTCCGGATATTCCTTAGAGGGCATTGGCTTTCACGGCGATACTTTGGAGCGGATTCATAAAGCTACCAGAGCGACTACGGGCATAATTTTGGTAACGGGTCCAACGGGCTCAGGTAAATCAACAACTCTGTACACGATACTGGATTTGCTAAACACTCCCGAAGTCAATGTCTCAACAATTGAAGACCCTATCGAGTATCAGATGCCACGCATCAACCAATCGCAGGTCAAGCCCGAAATCGGCTTTACTTTTGCGGCAGGACTGCGTTCGTTGATGCGACAGGACCCAGACATTATTATGGTGGGTGAAATCCGCGATGAGGAGACAGCCAGTCTAGCCATCAATGCTGCCCTTACTGGGCACTTGGTATTGGCGACTGTGCACACTAACTCGGCGGCGGGCACTGTCGCCAGACTTGTTGATATGGGCTTGGAGTCGTTCTTGTTGGTGTCGACGTTACGAGTAGCCATCGGACAGCGGTTGGTTCGAAAATTGTCAGACGATAAATTGCCTTACATACTGACTAAGGCCGAGCGTGATGAGCTTTCGACCAAAGTCGATTTAAATTTAGTTCTTAAGACCCTAAAAGAAGAGAAGGTGGTAGCGGAGACGGCGACTTGGAATGACATTACTTTTTTCCGCCCTAAAGAAAAAGGTGAGACCGAGGATGGTTACCGGGGCAGAATGGGTATTCACGAAGTACTGGAGATGTCACCGACCATTAAAGAAATGGTGATGTCTGGGAAAACTGGTGATGAAATAGAAGTGCAAGCCCGCAAGGAAGGAATGTTAACGATGCTCGAAGATGGTATCTACAAGGCAGCCCGGGGCTTTACTAGTATTGAAGAAGTCTTGCGGGTGATTAACGAATAATCATTATGCCAAAATTCATCTACACCGGTGAAGATGATAACGGGAAACCAGTCGAGGCGACTGTCACTGCTGACGATCGTTTTGCGGTATATGATATCGCGCGGGCGGCCGGTCATAAGGTGAGTGGCATCAAAGCAGCGGGTGCTGGCTGGAAAAAGTTTTTAGATTTAGAAAAAATAAATTATTTAATCAACCGAGTCTCACAGGATGAGTTGGTGATGATGTCTAGAAATCTTGGTTCGATGTTGAAGGCCGGTCTTACGGTGACGAGAGCTTTATCAGTTATGGAGCGACAGAGCACGAATCCAAAACTCAAGGGGGTGATTAAGAAGGTGGTAGAGCGCATCAATAATGGCGATCAGTTTTATTTAGCGTTGAAAGAATTTCCTGACGTCTTCAGTGATCTTTATGTCGCGATGGTTAAGGCTGGAGAAGAGGGTGGTAGTCTAGCGGAGTCGCTACAAACTCTGTCTCTACAAATGGAGCGCGCTGCTAACCTTACCAAAAAAATCAAAGGCGCAATGATTTACCCGTCAATTGTGATTTCGGTAATGGTGGTAATTGCCATACTGATGATGATGTTTGTGATGCCGCAAATCACAGAAGTTTTTAAGGGAATGGATAAGGAGTTGCCGGCGACTACGCAATTCTTGATTACTACGAGTGATTTTTTTGCCGGTAATGTGGCTCTAGTATTGAGCGGACTGGTCTTACTGGTGATCGGTGTTGTTTCGTTCTTTCGCTCTCGGGTGGGACGGATCGCGTCGTCTTGGTTGGTGATAAAGTTGCCAATTATTGGCACGATGGCGAAAGAAACCAACTCTGCCCGCACCGCCCGCACCCTCGCTTCGCTTCTGGATTCGGGGGTGGATGTAATTCAGGCGATTTCTATAACCGAGGAAGTGGTGCAAAATGTCTTTTACAAAAAAGTTCTTAAAGAGGCGGGAGTGCGAGTGGAGAAGGGTACCGCTCTTTCAGAAGTGTTTGTAGAGCGGACTGATTTATATCCAGTGTTGGTGGGGGAAATGATCTTGGTAGGGGAAGAGACAGGCTCAATTGCTGGGATGTTGAAAGAGCTGGCGTTATTTTATGAGACAGAAGTGGAGAGAAAAACCAAAGACCTATCCACTATAATTGAACCGTTACTGATGGTGGTGATTGGAGCCGGGGTCGGATTTTTTGCGCTCGCGATGATTGCACCTATTTACTCTATCTCGGATGGTTTGGGCGGGTAAAATATGACTATGAAGTCGTCACTTGCAAACACCACGTCCCGATCTGGCTTTAGTTTGGTTGAAGTAATTATTGTGAGTGCTATTTTGTTGCTGGTCTTCGGTGGTCTATTTGCTTCCTTCCGTTACTCCCTGAGTTTGATAACAGAATCTAGAGGAAAGATGACCGCGTTGGCTCTGATGACGGACCGCCTTGAACACATTCGTTCGTTGCCCTATGACAGTGTGGGCACGGTATTTGGCATCCCGAATGGGCCGATTCCCCAACATCGGATTATCCAGCGTAATAATTTAACTCTACACGAGCAAGTCTTGATTGAATTCGTGGATGATCCAGCCGATGGTTTGGACGTACTCGATAATAACGGCATTTTGAATGACTACAAGCGAGTGAAAATAGAATACTCTTGGCATACTGGTGGCGCCACAACAACAATTGCAACGGTGAGCAATATCGTACCGAGAGCGATTGAGACGGATATCGGTGGAGGTACTATCCGAGTGAATGTTTTTGGGGCTAATGCTCAGCCCCTCTCCGGAATTAATGTTCGCCTCGTTCTGGCTTCGACTACTCACCCCATCAACGTGACTCGTCAGACCGGACCGACTGGTAGTACGCTCTTTACCGGAGCGCCAGCCAGTAGCGGGTACGAGATATTTGTTTCGGAGCCGGGCTATTCCAGTGATCAGACTTATGTCGCTACCACCTCCCTGCCTTATCCGCATACCCTACCGGTAGCGGTCCTTGAAGGTGACATCACGACTATGAATTTCCAGATTGACCGTTTAAGCACCACTACGGTTTTGTTGGTTGCTAACCGAGTTTTTGGTAACGAGACTGAAGAATTCTCAGACCTAAGTGGACTGGCAACGTCCTCCCAGGTTGCGAGCAATGGCACGGCTTTGACGTTACTACCAGCTGGGGGTGGGTTGTATCCAGCCAGCGGGGAAGCCTGGCTTAATCCGATCAGTCCGACCACTATCCAGAGTTGGGGAATAGTCTCACTGCGAGCCAACACACCAATGCAAACAACCGCCAGCTTTTCATTTTACACCAGCACTAGTTCGGCTGATTTGATTCCTGACAGCGTGTTGCCGGGCAATAGCACTGGTTTTACCACTGACACCATTGATTTACGTGGACTACCAGTCGCTCTGTACAGTCAGATTGTGCCGCGCGTAGTGCTTACCACCACCGCTAGCGACCGAACGCCAAGCGTGGATCGGTTTGAATTAATTTATTTAGAGTCTGAGGCTTCTTTGCCAAATCAAGATTTTACTCTAACCAGCAATCGAAGTATTGGTTCTAGTGCGGCTTTTACTCCCGTCCCCAAATGGACCATCAGTACTTCTACTGACAGTACGGGGGCGCGATTGTTACCTAACATAGAATGGGGCGGATACAATCCCACCGTGCCGGGACGTAGCATACAGAGCATTTGTCCAAGTGGGGCTTTTGTAGTCCAGCCCGGAACAGTGTCTACTACCACGGTGGCACTAGGGGCACCAAGTACTCACTCGTTGCGGGTGGTAGTGAAAGATGGCAGCGGACAGACAGTGCCAAACGCTAACGTCACTTTACGGATCGGTGCAGCTGAGACTAATCGAGTTACCGATTGGTGCGGACAGGTATTTTTTGGGGGGCTGACAGAGGACGCTCATTCCTTGGAGATTGCAGCTTTCGGACACCCGCTAGTAACTGAAAATCCACTTAATGTAAGTGGGCAGACGGTACGGGAGATAACTCTCTAGTTTTATGCATCAACACCTTAAGCGAAGACCATTCACAAGAAACGCAGGCATGACTTTAGTCGAGCTCGTTGTGGTGATAGCGGTAACAGCTTTACTTTTTTCGGCAATTACTGCGGGGGCGGTTTTTATTTACCAAACTCAGGGTTACACGATTGCGCAATCGTACGAAATTGATAATGCCAGACGTGGTATGCAAGAATTTGTTCGTGACGCAAGGGAGATGACGCCGTCTGATACCGGCACGTTTCCGGTGGCGGTTACGCAGAATCACCGTTTTGGTTTTTATAGTGACATCGACCAAGATGATTCAGTTGAGTACATCGAGTACGTCTTGTCGAGTACGACCTTGCGTAAATTTACTTACGCGGCAGTGGGTACACCACCAGTCTATGATTTAGTTAATCCAGTAGCAACAGAAATTTTGTCTGAGTACGTACAGAATATTAGTCAAGCCACCTCCACGTTTTTGTACTACGGCACAAATGGTAATCTTTTGACTTTTCCGGGCGCCTTACTGACTGATGTGCGCTATGTGGAGATTCGTTTGATTATCAATATTGACCCAGTGCGTTCCCCGGGCGAGTTTCTCTTACACAGTGGCGTTGCCCCCAGAAACTTGAAAGATAATCTATAATTACTAAAATATGAACCGGTTAATTTTTAAGTCTAAACAAAAAAATGAAAAAGCAGGTTATTTGCTAGTGTTGTTGCTGGTTCTGGGGGCGGCATTTTTTCTCATTATGAACTCTTTTATCGGCTACATTGTGACCCAGAATCAGGTGATTAATCAGCGCGTGGCCATTCAGCAAGCGACTGACATCGCCGAAGCGGGTTTAAATTATTACCGCTGGTTTTTGGCGCACCATCCCAATGATGTTACGAATGGAACAGGCTTGCCTGGTCCTTATGTTCACACCTACTACGACCCTTTTGGTACGGCGATTGGCGAGTTTTCGCTTAGTATCGGCAGCGAAATGTTTTGCGGTGATGTCTCTTCAATTTACGTTACATCGGAGGGTCGAAGCTATACTGATCCTAGTATTGTCAGAACTATCCGAGCGCGTTTTGCTCAACCGACCGTGGCTGAGTATGCCTACATTATAAACAGTAATGTGTGGGCGGGTGCAGACCGAGTGATTATTGGCCCCTATCACTCCAACGGCGGCATTCGTATGGATGGCACCAATCATTCCGTGGTAACCAGTGGTCAAACCAGCTGGTCTTGTAATAGTAGCTTTGGCTGTACACCAACTGGTCCTCGGGCGGGAGTTTTTACTACTACAGTTAATGCCAACCAGTCCCTTTTTTCTTTCCCATCGGCCCCCATTAACTTCACGGGACTCACCATCGACTTGTCTCTTATGCAAAACCGCGCCCAAAATGCTGGCGGTATTTTCATCCCACCGTCGGGGGCTTTTGGTTATCAGCTAGTCTTAAACAGTAACAACACAGTGACCGTAAGACGGGTTACTAATACCCAATCTTACTGGGGATTTACAAGTGAAAATGGTTGGCAGTTAGAGCGACACGTCATTGCTAGTTCAACTCCCTTTAGCACGCACACCATCAATCCGAGTTGTCCGTTAATTTTTGTTAGAGATAAAGTTTGGTTGAGTGGGGTGGTGTCTGGGAAGGTAACGGTAGCCGCCGCTGATGTGGGTTCGGCGACTATCAATCCGCAGATTATTCTTGAAAACAACATTACCTATACTTCGGCGACTACTTCGGGTTTGTTGGCGATTGCCGAACAAGATGTTTTAGTGGGTTTAAATGTTCCCAACAATATGCAACTAAATGGTATTTTTGTGGCCCAAAATGGGCGCTTTGGTAGGAATCATTACTGCCAAAATGATTGTGACTCTCATCCGGGCCACCAAGGATTACCTTCAGCTTTGGACTCGTTTGTTATCAGGAACTCGCTTAATGTGAATGGTACGATTGTTTCTAATGGACGAGAGGGAACCCGGTGGACAAGTGGTGGGGTGACGATTTCGGGTTTTTCTAATCGTATCAACACTTATGACCGAAACTTGGTAGATAATCCGCCACCACTTGTACCAGAAACCTCAGATTTACTGCGGATTAGTGACTGGCGAGAGTTACAATAAAAGTAGTCGACAAGGTAAAGAACAGGTCTTAAGGGCAATTTTAACCACAGGTTAATTTGGTGTGCTACAATTTAACCTGTATGAAAAACACGAAGTCTCTGGTCGTCGGGAATTGGAAACTCAACCCAGGTACAGCCAAAGAGGCGGTTGATCTGGCTAAGGTGATTAGTAAAAAAACTAAACAATTTACGCACTCGGAAATAGTCGTCGCACCACCATTTTTGTTTATTCCAGAAGTGGCTAAAGCCATTGCTAAGACCGGTTTGCGACTGGGGGCGCAGGACACTCATTTTGAAGAACGAGGTGCTTGTACGGGAGAAATTAGTGCCAGCTTACTCGCCCCGTACGGCGTAACACACGTTATTATCGGCCACTCGGAGCGGCGTGCTCTCGGCGAGACGGACGGGCAAGTGTCGAGTAAAGTGCAGGCGATATTGAAGAAGCGTTTGACTCCAATTGTCTGCATTGGGGAACGAGAGCGTGATTCACAAGGACAGTTTTTTAACTTTATTGAAAGTCAAATACGGGCGGTGGCTAGCGGTATCGTCGCTACTCAGATACAGAAAGTGATATTTGCCTACGAACCAATTTGGGCTATTGGTACGGGAGCAACAGCCACACCGGATGATGTTAAAGAGATGCAGTTGTTTATTATGAGCACCCTCACTAGGCTTTATGATCGTAAAGTCGCTAGCCGGGTAAGTTTACTGTACGGTGGCTCGGTGAAAGCCAGTAATGCCGCGGAGCTACACCGCATTGGCGATATGAATGGCTTTCTGGTGGGCGGGGCAAGTCTGGCGGGGGAGGAGTTCGCCGCGATTGTGGCAGCGACAAAAGTTTAAGGGTTATTTATTTAGAGATTAATCTGGCAGTATGAATTTGCGAATGATCAGTGAAGTGGAAAATCTGAAAGGAAAATATGTCATTATCCGATCCTCGTTCAATGTTCCTTTGAAAGACGGCAAAGTGAGGAATACGTTTCGAATTGAAAGAGCGTTACCGACTATTGAATATCTAAGAAATCAAGGCGCTCGGACAATCGTTATCTCGCACATCGGTCGTGATATTGCGGACACCTTGCGTCCCGTGTATGAAGATTTGGTGACGCGTCTACCGCTGCGCTGGGGGGGTGCTATCGGTGATCCAGCTTTTAAGGTAGTACGCGATAGTATGATTGATGGCGAGGTAGTTTTTTGTGAAAATCTCAGGCAAGACGTACGCGAGGAAGACAACTCTCCAGAGTTTGCTGACCTAATGGCTACTTACGGTGATTTGTATGTGAATGATGCCTTCGCTGAGGCGCATCGCCAGCACGCTTCCACTTTTGGTTTGGCGGAGCGTTTGCCCGCATACGCTGGTCTAACGCTGGCGACTGAAGTGCAGGAGCTAACAAAAGTGATGCATCCAAAATCACCAGCGCTCTTTCTTTTGGGCGGGGCTAAATTTGAAACTAAGTTGCCGTTAGTAGAAAAGTTTTTAGATTTGTATGATTCGGTGTTTATTGGTGGCGCACTTGCCAATGATATTTTGAAGGCGCGTGGTTACGAGGTGGGCTTGTCGCTGGTTTCAGAGATGTCTCTTAGTGATGCTAGTTTTCTTTGGAGTGAGAAACTGGTGTTGCCCATTGATGTGGTGGTTACAGGTCCGCGGGGAGTGAAGACGGTGTTGATTGATGAGGTTTACCCCGACGAACAAATTATGGATTGCGGGTCAGAAACCACGATGCGATTACGGCGCTACATTGAGGCGGCCGAGACGATACTTTGGAATGGTCCGTTTGGTAATTATGAGAATGGTTTTACGGAGAGTACAGAAGTGACGGCTGAGATTATTGCTGAAGCGAAAGGTTTTTCCGTGATTGGTGGCGGGGATACGGTAGCGGCGGTAGAAAAATTGAAACTTAACGATAAGTTTGATTTTGTTTCTATTGGCGGTGGGTCAATGATTACTTTACTTGAGTACGGCACGACACCAGTCTTGCATATGTTATGTAAGGATTAGTTTGGGGTGGTAAGCGGCACAGAAATGCGAAGCATTTCTGTGCCGCTTACACATTACCCAAAGCCTCCCGCACTTGTTTAGCTAAGAGTGCCAAGGAAGTCGCTGTTGCCTCCTGTCTAGGTTCAAGAATCAGAGAAGTTTCCTGACACGGGTAGAGACGAACGTGAACGTGAGGTACTTCAAAGCCCTCGATAACAAAACAAGTACGAGTGGCTCCGAGAGCTTTGTCCAGGGCACGGGCTACGTGGTTTACTGTCGTCAGCAAACCAGTGTATTCGGTGGGCGTTAGATCAAGTAGGTAGGGAGTCTGGCGTTTGCTAATGACTAAAATTTGCCCCGGCATCGAAGGGAATTTGTCAGGGATAACAAATGAGTATTCGTCTTCATAGATAATTTCCGCGGGAATCTCACGCTTTAGGATTTTGGTGAATAGGCTGTCCATCACAACTCTAGTATACCGCAAAAAAATCATTATGTTACGATACAGCACATGCCCTACACTCTCTGCAACCTTGTTCCCGATAACGTCAAGCAAGAATTAGCCCAATATGATACTTGGCTGCAACAGCTTTTGTACAATCGCGGTATTGTTGATAAGGTGGCGGCAGAATTATTTTTACAACCTTCCTACGAAGAACATCTGCATAACCCATTTCTGTTAAATGATATGACGGTGGCAGTGGAGAGAATTCTAAAAGCGTTAAAGCAGAACGAACGAATTGTCATTTACAGTGATTATGACTGCGATGGTATCCCGGGTGCCGTTGTCCTGCACGATTTTTTCACGACCGTTGGTTTTGCCAATTTTTATAATCACATTCCGCATCGTCATTATGATGGTTTTGGTCTGAGTGTTAAAGCGGTTAATAAACTAAAAGAGACACAAGCCCCAGCGCTGATTATTACCATCGACTGTGGCACCACCGACAATGAAGCCGTTGATCGTGCTAATGATTTAGGTATTAATGTCATTATTACTGATCACCACGAACCAAAAGCCACGTTGCCTAATGCTCTGGCTGTGGTTAATCCAAAGATCGGTACTACTTACCCATTTTCTGGATTGTGTGGAGCAGCGGTGGTTTTTAAATTGGTGCAGGCCCTCATAGCGCGGGGAGATTTTGCCATCACCGTGGGTCAAGAAAAATGGTGGTTAGATATGGTGGGTTTAGCAACGATTGCTGATCTAGTGCCTTTACGCGATGAGAATCGAGTTTTTGCTCACTACGGACTGACGGTATTGCGAAAATCAAGACGCCCGGGGTTACAGCAGCTTTTACAAAAACAAAAAGCCAGTCAGCAACATCTAACCGAAGATGATATTGGCTTTACGATCGGCCCTCGTATCAACGCCGCTTCGCGGATGGATGATCCGGAAGGGGCGTTTATCTTGTTGGCAACCAAAGACGAAGCGGAAGCGGCGGCACGAGTGCGACAATTAGAACAACTCAATCAAGAACGAAAAATCGCGGTCGCACAAATGACCAAGGAGTTACACCAACGCTTAGCATTATTAGAAAACATTCCGCCCGTGTTAGTGATGGGTAATCCGGATTGGCGACCGTCTCTAGTGGGATTGGCTGCTAACAAACTAGCTGAAGAATACAACCGCCCCGCTTTTCTCTGGGGTCGAGATGGTAATGGTGTGTATAAAGGTTCGTGTCGCGCGGGAGGTGGGATGAGTGTGGTAAAAATTATGACTGAGGCGGCAGCGATTTTTTCTGAATTTGGCGGACACCACGCTTCGGGTGGTTTTTCGGTCCTTTCTGAACACATACACAATCTAAACGAGATTCTTCAAGACGCCATGTTTCGTCTAGGTGAAATGGCGTCAGTGGTAGAGCCGGTGGTTGTGGATCAAGAATTAGCCCTAGATGATATTAAGCCCACACTACTAGCAGCACAAAAGCGTTGCGGACCGTTTGGTTGTGATAATCCGAAGCCGGTTTATTTATTAAAAATGGTGACTCCGCAGTCGGTAACTGTGTTTGGGAAAAGCCAAGAACACACCAAATTGGTTTTTGCCACCACTGGAATGGCTAAGGAAGCAATTGCTTTTTTTCGTACCCCGGAACAGTTCGCTAAGATTCCTCGCCCGCAAGAACCACTGTCGATGTTGGTACATTTAGAAGAAAGTTTTTTTATGAATCGACAACAAACCAGATTGCGGATTATTGAGATCTTAAAATGAAAAGCCGTCACAAAAGACGGCTTTAACCAAAGGGGGCATAACTCGGTGGGGTTAGCGCGATCGGGTTTTTGTGAAATAAATTTCGACAACCGACGGGCGTTGCTTGTTTGTTTCGCACCAAGAACCAAAAAATTTCCAACCGGTCGCCACCATCTCGGCAAGAGCGCGGTGGAAGACGGTTTCACCGCTTTTGGGGTCGTAACGAACGACCCTCAGTGTAGATGAGTCAAGTCGGCTTGGGTTTGGGGGCATACGACCTCTTAGTGGTGTAAGTTGAGAAATTCTGAAAAAAGAACAAGACTACCACTGTACTGATTTTTTCTCTGAAAGCAAGTCTGTTTTTAGTGTTATACTGTCGCTATGGAAAAAATCTACGTAAATACTGATGGTGGGTCGCGGGGTAACCCCGGACCAGCGGCGGTGGGAGTTTATATTACTGATTTTACTGGAAAGGTAGTACGTGAAGCGAAACAGACAATTGGTAACGCCACTAATAATTTTGCCGAGTATTACGCCGTGGTGCTGGCTCTCGAAACTCTGAAACAAATTTACGGAAAAAAGACAAAAACTATGCAGTTTGAAATTCGTCTCGATAGTGAGTTGGTAAAAAAACAGCTTTCTGGTGAGTATCAAATTAAAGAGCCGGGCTTAGTGCCGCTGTTTATAGTAATTCACAACCAGCGGGTGGCGAGTTTTCCGCAGGTAGTTTTTACGCATGTGCCAAGAGCGCAAAACAAAGAAGCGGATCGACTTGTCAACGAAGCACTCGATGGCAAGTAGCTAACGGTTTATGCCGGCGACGTACCTCTACCTTGGTTTTGTCGCTCTCCTCATAGGGGTGGCTGTGGGTACTCTCCTCACTTTAGAGACAACTATTTTTGTTGGGCTGGGTGGGAGTGTTTTGTTCTTACTCTTGTTTTGGCTGCGGACCGGTAAGCAGATTTGGTTGGGCGGATGTTTGCTGATAATGATTTTAGCTTTAGGGGCGTGGCGTGCAGAAATTCACCAAGCGCAATTTGGACTCTCGGTCTTAGCTCAGCAAGTTGGTGAACAAGTTGATTTAACCGGTACGGTGACACGTGAGCCGATGGCTAGAGAGGCGACTCTGCAACTTTACGTTCGTGTGGGCGACGATCTTTTGCTGGTAACCACCGATCGTCACGCCCGGGTTTTTTATGGTGATGTGGTGCGTGTGGTGGGAGTGCTCCGAGAACCTGAAGTTTTTATTACTGACTTGGGGCGAACTTTCGACTACCCGCAGTATTTGTTAGCGCGTGGGGTGGAATACCAGATTAGTTTTGCCGAGGTTGCCGTGATTGGGGCGGGGGAAGGTAATTGGTTGATTTACCAGCTACTGACTTTCAAGCAAAATTTTTTAACGGAGCTTAACGAGTACCTACCCGAACCGACCGCGGGTTTGGGTGCGGGTTTATTGTTGGGAGTGCGGCAGGCGCTTGGTGAGGAACTCGAGACGGCTTTTCGCGAGACGGGCATCATTCATATTGTGGTGCTTTCGGGGTACAACATAATGCTGGTGGTTATTTTCATAACTTTTATTTTGGGTTCGTTTCTTTCGGTGCGCGCTAAGTTTGTGGCGGGGGTGTTGGGGATCGCTGCCTTCGCCTTGATGGTGGGTTTGTCCGCGACGGTGTTACGCGCCTGTATTATGGCGGGCATTATGTTGTTTGCGGAAGCGACTGGGCGGCGTTATTTAGCGCTCCGGGCCTTGTGTGTGGCAGGGGCAATTATGCTTCTCATCAATCCGTCTTTGTTGCTTTTTGATTTAGGTTTTCAGCTATCTTTTTTAGCCACGTTTGGTCTTATCATACTAGCGCCCTACGTAGCGATGCTGGCGCCGTTTGTGCCAGAGCGACTGCAACTGAGGCAGTTTTTTGCGGCTACGATTAGCACTCAGATAGCGGTACTGCCTCTCCTGATGTATCAAATCGGGCAAGTTTCCTTGGTGGGGGTTTTGGTCAATATGTTGGTATTGCCGATGGTGCCAATAGCGATGTTTACCACTTTTATTTTAGGAATGTTGGGGATGGTACTGCCAGTACTGGCGCCGGTAGCGGCAGTGCCGGCTTATTTTAGTTTGCTTTATATCATTACTTTGGCTGAGTATTTTGCGGCGTGGCCGTTGGCGGCAGCGGCGGTACCTACTTTCACTTTTTTGGGAATGGCGCTACTTTACTTAGCGTACGCACTTGGTATTTTTTGGTTGTTGCGCTATCGACCGCTGGAATCTGGTTTAGAAAACAATCAGGCATTGTTAACTCCCAGCAACCAACAGACAACAGATTTAACCGGGTGGACTATTAAAGAAGAGTTTGATGCGCCAATAAAATCAGGGGTGGGGATGGGCGGCGATCAAAAAGGCGGGGCGACCCCAAGGGTCGCCCCGCCGGAAAACACCCCCAGCTTTTTTCGCTAAAGACGGTCGGCAACTACTTCCCAGTTGAGGTTAGCAAAAAAAGCATTCACGTATTCCTGTTTGCGACTCGGCGGGTAATCACGCAGGTAAGAATGTTCCCACATATCGAGAGCGAGGATAATATTAAGATCAGCTAGTTGACCGAGATGTTGTTCGTCCACCCAAGTTTCAATAAGTTGGTTGGTTTGTTTGTCAAAATAGAGCATTGCCCAACCCACACCGCGAGTCAGCGCAATTTTCAAGAAGCGTTCGTGCCAAGCTTCGACACTACCCCACTGGGTTACGAACAAATCTTTTAATTTACCAGAGGGTAGGGGCTTAGCACCGTCTTCAAATTGAGTGAAGTAGTATTCGTGATTGCGCATACCACCAAACTCAAAACCAAACCGTCTTTGCATTTCACCCATGGCGTAAGCGTTGTTGTCGGGATCGTGGCTGTAAGCGGCAATTTTTTCGCGAATCAAATTGGCGTGTTTAACATAACCATTATAAAGACCAATGTGCTCGTCAATCGTCTCGCGACTAATGCCAGTAAGAGCCGGTACATTAAAAGTTTTTGGTGTGTAATACATATTTTTGTGTGGACTGGCTTTAGTATAACAGATTTTTTTGAGAGTTTACCTAAGGTAACTTTAGGTAAACTATTCGGGAGGCGAGGGTTTCTTTGTGGCATAATACGGGGAGTATGAATGGCTGGAATGGGCAGGGGCGGGGAATTGTCCTCGGGGGTTTGTTGGGAGTGCTGGTGTTTCTCGGTAGCCAGAGTGTTGGCGATGTTAATGTGGGCAGTATTTTTTGGTGGGAAGAGCCGGCGGCGGTACTGAAGGTGGCGTTTTTGGATGTTGGTCAGGGGGACGCTATTTTTATTGAAACTCCAGATGGAATACAGTTGCTTATTGACGGCGGACCGGACGCTAGTGTGCTCCGAGCTTTGCCAGAAGTGATGCCGTGGTGGGATCGCTCGCTTGCTATGATTGTGGCGACACATCCGGATAAAGATCATATCGGTGGTTTGGTGGATGTTTTGGTGCGGTATGAGGTGGATCAGATTGTTCGTACTGATAACGAAAACGAAACCGCCGTGGCGGCAGCTTTTACTTTGGCAGCAGCGCAAGAAAACTCCACGCTCCACATAGCCCAAGCTGGCGATGTGATTAAGCTGGGGGCGACAACGACGTTGCGGATTTTTTCACCAGCTGGAGTGGCAGCAGATTGGGACAGTAATCAGGCGTCAATCGTAGCCCAATTGCAGTACGGGGAAATTGAGTTTATGTTCACTGGGGACATTTTTGTTGGATTGGAAGAATACCTAGCTCGTACTTACGGCGCAGCGCTCGAAAGTGAGGTGCTTAAGGTGGCTCACCACGGGTCGCGTACGTCAACAGCGGAATCTTTTTTGCAGGCGGTAACACCGCGTTACGCGGTGGTGTCGGCAGGGCTTGATAATCGGTACGGACATCCGCATCGGGAAGTGGTGGAACGCCTAGAGCGACACGGTAGCCAAATTGTAAATACCGCTGAGTTGGGAACGATTGTTTTTAAGAGTGATGGAAAGCGAGTCTGGCGGGAGTGAAAATAGAGGCTGGGGTGGCTGGAAGGTGAGGTGGTGAGGTGGGTGGGGTAACTAAAAGCGGGGCGACACCAAAGGTGTCGCCCCG
>DBNX01000011.1:21376-23642 GCA_002299465.1 Patescibacteria group bacterium UBA661 | reverse complement strand
GGGGGGGGGTTGGGGGGGGGGGGAAAAAAAAAGGGGGGGCCGCCCCCCGCGTGCCCCCCCGCTTTTAGTGAGGAGGAAAAATTTACACCAACTTAGCCGCGCGCAGGGTTTTGAAAGCCCCGTTCTTAGCGATGGTGCGAAGACCCTTAGTGGATACCTTGATAGAAACACTCTTGTTAAGCTCGGGTACGTAGATACGCTTCTTTTGTAGATTAGGCGCTCTTTTGGTTTTACCAGAAGGATTAAATTGTGTAGCACGAGTCCGGTTGCTGTATTTGCCACCGATTTGAGTCTTCTTGCCAGTGATGTCACATTGCTTTGCCATAAAATAATTATTTAGTTCGGCTATACTAGCACGGATACTTGATATTGCAACACCTTATGCGTAATATATGAACCACTATGGAACCGCTAATGATTGCTCTCGTCATCGCCCTCGTGGTCTCGGTTGTATTGCATGAGATGGCCCACGGCTACACTGCTAATTGGCTCGGCGATCCAACCGCCCGCTTGCAAGGACGCTTGTCCGCCAATCCGCTGGTGCACATCGACCCTTTGATGTCAGTCATTGTGCCGGGTTTGTTGGTTTTGAGTGGCTCACCGTTTTTATTTGGAGCCGCCAAACCAGTTCCTTATAATCCTTACAATTTTACCAATCAGAAATGGGGAGAAGCGATTGTGGCGGCGGCTGGACCGGCAATGAACATTTTTATTGCGTTGGTTTTCGTTGTTCTCGTTCATTTAGCGGATGTCTTGTCTCTTCCTGATACTTTTGTCACTTTAGCTGTCCAGATTGTTATACTCAACATTTTCTTGGCGCTTTTCAATATGGTGCCTATTCCACCGCTAGACGGTTCTAAGATTTTGCCCCGTTTTCTCCCCTACGCCTTGGCAATAAAATATAACGACTTCCGTTTTTGGCTGGAGCGAAATGTGGCGTTGGCGTTTGGTTTGGTCATTCTCGCCTTTATCTTGTTCCTGGGCGCTCCGCTGTATGCCCTAACCACTACCTTAGCCGGCCTCTTGCTTGGGATGTAGCTTAGCTTGGTGGTTGCAAAAAATTGCGCTTGTAGTATTGTATCGGGGCTTTATGGCAACAATCAATCAATTATCACGTCGTAAGCGACAAGACCCCGCTCGGAAGAGTAAGACGGGAGCTTTGCATTCTGGTTTTAATAAAATCGAGAATCATCCCAACTATTACAACTCACCATTTAAGCGTGGTGTCTGTACTCGCGTTACCACCAAGACGCCTCGTAAACCCAACTCAGCGATTCGCAAGATTGCTCGCGTGCGTCTTAGTAACGGACAAGAAATTACCGCTTACATTCCTGGTATCAAGCATACCCTACAGGAACACTCGGTAGTTCTCGTTCGCGGTGGACGCGTCAAGGATATTGGTGTGCAGTACACCATTGTTCGCGGTAAGTACGATGCCACTGGCGTTTCCGAACGTCGTATGGGTCGCAGTCGCTACGGTGCGAAGAAGCCGAAAAAATAAAGATTTAGAGGTGGCTGTTGGTGGCTAGAGTTATAGGCGGTAGGTAGTGGCGATTTTTAACCTGTCACAACCCTGCCAAATTTATCTCGACGACCACCAACAAGCCAGATTTTTAGTTTCTTAGGCAAAAAGTCAAAATTATAAATAGTTTATATTCGCTACAGATTATAGGACGCGGTACAAGCTCGGGCTTCGGTACCAAACTATGCGAAGAATGAGTCAGTCAAATACTCCTCATTTTGCTGTAGCTAAACAGTTAATCAGAGAAAATTATGCGTCGACCAATCAAAAAACGCCCAGTCGTCAAACCGGATGTGATTTATCACTCGGTCGATGTGGAGCGTCTTATCAACTACATTATGTTGCGTGGTCAAAAAGAGACCGCGCGCAAAATCGTCTACGCGGCGTTTGCTGAAATTAAAAACGGCAAAGATGCAGCGGATCCGTTAGAGATTTTTAACACTGCCGTACGTAACGCTGGCCCCTTGATGGAAGTGCGTTCGCGTCGAGTGGGCGGTGCTAACTACCAGGTACCACGCGAAGTTCGTCCCGAACGACGAATGGCACTGGCCCTACGCTGGATTATCGCGGGAGCGCGGGGACAAAAAGGCGTGCCGATGCACAAGGCCCTAGCCGCTGAGCTCAGACTAGCCGCCAAGGAGGAAGGTAATGCTGTGAAGAAAAAGGAAGACACTCACAAAATGGCAGAAGCCAACCGAGCGTTTGCTCACTTTGCGTGGTAAGCGCCCCCGGCACGAAAAAACC
>DBNX01000011.1:12214-21034 GCA_002299465.1 Patescibacteria group bacterium UBA661 | reverse complement strand
GGTTTTTTCGTGCCGGGGGCGCTGGAACTAAGTCACCCCTAAGTTTCGAAGAAGAATCTAGCTAAAGCTTGTCACGAAGACCGGCAAGGCAGATGTTTTTACCCCACCCCTGATGTTTGTAAAGTCGTCTTAGATTTTGGTCGTGCTATAATTGTGATTATTTCACTAATAATTTTGTTATGGAAAAACTGCCCAAGTTGAATACCGAAGAAATTGAAAGTCAAGAACAGTTCGCAGAAGCCCTGGAGCAGGCAGAGCAGCTATATAGTGAAATAAAAAAATTTGCAGACAGAGAAACTATCAATCGCGAGGAATACATTTTGGTTGAAAATTTAGCCGCAGCTCTCAGCTCTAAATTAGCCCTGATTCCGAACGAAATTCGCCTTGCCAATGGTTTGCCGGGCGGAACCATTTTTGCTCCGAGGGAGGCGGCGAATGAGGATCGTTATCAGGTGGCAGCGTAAGATTTTAAGATTTAAGTAAAAATTGTTCTTTAAGTTATGTCGTCCTTTAATTTTGACCAAGAAATCAAACATCATTTGGATGTAATAAAATCCCTGCAGAAACCATCGGGGGTTTTCACGGCAGCGGCGTCTGATGTTACTACCGGTTATGATAAAGCCTGGCTTCGGGACATCTTTTTTATGACGCTGGGTTTTATCGAAACTAAAGAATGGCCAGTGGCAGAGAAAGCTGCCGCCGCCCTGTTGTCGATTTTTGTTAAACATAAAGACAAGATTAATTGGGCAATTGAGAATAAGCCACACTACGCCTGGCAATATATTCACGCCCGCTTCCACCCTGAGACTTTCGAGGAATATTGGGAAGAGTGGGGCAATAGTCAAAATGATGCGGTGGGCGAAGTTTTGAATTTGTTGTGCGAACTTGAGATCCAAGGTCATTCGGTTATTAAAACTGAAGAGGAGCGAGAAGTGGTACAGAAAATTGTTGATTATTTGATTCGGCTTGAATATTGGCACGACGAAGATAATGGAATCTGGGAGGAAAATATGGAAGTCCACGCTTCCTCTATCGGCTCGGTGGTGGCCGCCCTTAAGAAGGCGAAGCAAGTCCCCTGGTTAATTGTGCCTGAGCACGCGCTTGCTTTTGGGGAAGAGGCGTTACATACGCTTTTGCCGCGTGAATCAAAAGCGAAATTTTCTGATTTGGCTTTACTGTCTCTGATTTATCCGTTTGGCGTCACAACTGAGGCCGAGACTTTAGAAATACTACGCAATGTGGAATACCACCTCACTAAGGACCGGGGGGTAATTCGTTATAAGTTTGATCGTTATTACAATCGTAATGATGACGGTTACAGCGAAGAGGCAGAGTGGTGTTTTGGTTTGGCTTGGTTGGCGATTATTTACGCCCGGCGGGGCGAGCGGGAGAAAGCTTATTACTATCTGAGACGAGCACAAGCCACGGTGACGCCAGAGGATTTTATTCCAGAGCTTTATTATTCCCATACCAATCAACCCAATGGCAATCTTCCGCTGGGTTGGGCTGAGAGTATGTATGTGGTGGCGTTAAAAGAAGTGAAAGAATTGGGGTAGGTAGTTTTTTGGTTGACTCAAAAGAGGTTTTGTTGAAGTAAAAAAGAGTTTATAGACTATCGAGTTTTGCTTCGGTGAGAATAATTCTGATAGAATAGTGGTAAGTTTATTAATAAAAAATTTTGTATGGCTAAAGGAGAATTTCGACACAAGAAAGAAAATAAAAAACCTAAGAAGGACAAGACTGTCGGTAAATAACAAAAGCGCGACCACTAAAGTGGTCGCGCTTTTGTTATGAACCGCCCTTACAATGTAAGAAAAAATAGTGTATGTTACTCATCTATGTCCCGAGCCGATGGCATCATAGTATTCAAGGATGTTTCCTATGAATACAACTCTACGCGCCCGATTTTACGGGAGAGTAATTTTGTTGTGCGACGGGGCGCCAAACTAACTTTGATGGGGCAAAATGGTGCTGGTAAAAGTACTATTTTTTCTCTGATTACTGGCGAACGCCGACCCGACAGTGGTGATATAAATATTGAACCCAAGACCACCATCGCCATTGCTCGTCAGATCATACCTAGAGCGGAATTGGAATTGACGGTCCGCGAATTTTTTGCGCAGAGTTTTGCTGAGAAAGTTTATAATATTGATCCGCGTATTGACGAGGTTTTGGAAGTCGTGAATTTAACACCAACAACTAAACAAAAAGAAACATTCAAAGACCGCGTGGTAGGTAGTTTTTCTGGCGGTCAGCAAGCCCGCTTGCTGTTGGCGCAAGCTCTAATTCAAAATCCCGATGTGTTGCTTCTTGATGAGCCAACTAATAATCTCGACGTGGCTGGAATTGAGCACCTCACGACTTTTCTTAAAGAGTACAAAAAAACTGTGTTGGTTATTTCTCATGATGCTGATTTTTTAAACTCTTTTACCCATGGCGTTCTTTATCTAAACACTCAGACTAAACAGGTGGAACAATACAACGGTAATTACCACACGGTGGTAAAAGAAATTGCTGCTCAAGTCGAAAAAGATCAACGAGAAAATGCTAGACTCGCCAAACAGATTCAAGCGGACAAAGAAAAAATTAACTATTTTGCCAGTAAAGGCGGAAAGATGCGCCTGGTTGCTAAGCGGATGCGAGACGATGTTGAGGAGGCGGAAGAAAATAAGGTAGACGTTCGCAAAGAAGATAAAACAATTCGCCCCTTTACCATCGAGACCCAAGTGGACATTCCGCTTGAAGTGGTACGACTTTCGTCAGTAACGGTAATTAAAAATCACGAACCAAAAGAGGTCGAGACGGAAGTCATCCTCAAGCGCGGAATGCATTTGCAGATAATTGGTCCTAACGGCATTGGTAAAACTACCCTATTGGAAAAATTATCAACGGGACACGCCAAAGGTGAGCACGTGGCAGCGGGCGTGAAGATTGGTTATTATCGGCAAGATTTTTCTAACCTGGATTTTGGAAAAACCGTCTTTGAGACATTGATGGATTCCATGCAGCGCAAACTGGAAGAGGAAATGCGCTCGATTGCGGCAGGCTTTATTCTTTATGGTGATGTGATGAAAGTGCCGGTTGGTAATTTGTCAGAAGGACAAAAGGGATTGGTGGCATTTGCCAAGTTGACTATGGAAAAGCCAGGTCTACTGATCTTAGACGAACCTACTAACCACATTAATTTTAGACACATCCCAGTGATTGCGAAGGCCTTGCATGACTACAAGGGGGCAATGATTTTAGTTTCACACGTCCCCGAGTTTGTAGCACAAATCCACATTGATGAAGTTCTTGATTTGGCTAAATTGCGCTAAATCTTTTCGCTTGGAAAAGAGGTAGCGGACGGTCTGAGGTAGATATTTTAGAGCAGACAGGGTAGTCGGGTCCGAATGCTTACGCATTCGGACCCGACACCACTACTAATTACTGCCCAGTAGCAAGGTCCAGCACTTGGTGCTATGCTTCGCTCATTATGCAAGCCAAGCTGCAATTTTTTCTTGAATCTAAATGGTTCAACCAATTTATTATCGCCGTTATAATCATCAATGCGATTACTCTCGGCCTGGAAACAGAACCGGAAAGACTAAGTGGATTGATGCCAATCCTGACTTTTATTGACAAGGTTTGTCTGGGTATTTTTACCGTTGAGTTGTTAGCAAAACTAGCTGTTTACCGAACGAGATTTTTTAGAGATGGTTGGAATATTTTTGATTTTATCATTGTCGCAGCGTCTTACTTGCCATTCATCGATGGTCTGTCGGTATTGCGAGCTTTGCGTATTTTGCGAGTCTTACGCATTATCAGCGTAGTTCCGCAGTTTCGTAAAATCATCCAAGCGTTTTTCGATTCGCTTTCTGGCATCGCTGTCGTTGCTAGTTTACTGCTGATTGTTTTCTACATTGGTGCAGTGATGACCACCAAGTTGTTTGGTGCTAGTTTTCCAGATTGGTTTGGTTCAATTCCTAAATCACTGTACTCACTATTTCAAATTATGACACTGGAGAGCTGGTCGATGGGTATTGTTCGTCCGGTTATGGAGATTTATCCCTACGCCTGGATGTTTTTTGTGCCCTTCATTCTCGCCACCACTTTTGTCGTGTTAAATCTTTTGATTGGTGTCATTGTTAACTCTCTCCAAAAAATGCAAGACGACACAAAACAAGTTTTGACCGAGGAGCTGTCCAAGCAAGACCATGGACGCAAGCAACTGCAAGAACAGCTCGAGGCGGTCGAGAAAGCCATTGCTGAATTAAAAAGACGGCTGTAGTAATCCCGACAGACTGCTCACGTCTTGGTTGCTGTTTATCTGCAAATATCGTATAGTAACGGCGTTAAGCCGTTCTTGGCTTTTTCTTTTCTCCAGTGTCGCAGTTATTAGGGCGGTCTTTGGTCTGAAAGGAGTATCAATAATTAGTTAGTACTAAGCAATTAAATTATATTTATGGCTCGTAAATTTGGGGTAGAAAGAATGCGTAACTTTGGTATTGTGGCACACGTCGATGCTGGCAAGACCACCACTTCCGAACGTGTACTTTTTTATACTGGGGTAAGTCACAAGATTGGTGAGGTGCACGATGGCGCTACTGTTACTGACTGGATGGAGCAGGAACGAGAGCGCGGTATTACTATTACCGCCGCCGCTATTTCTTGTAATTGGTCAAAGACGGAGATTCTCGATCGCAAAGACGAATCACAAATGTATAACTTTAATGTGATTGATACTCCTGGACACATTGATTTTACCGCTGAAGTAAAGCGTTCAATGCGTGTTTTGGACGGAGCGGTAGTAGTTTTTGATTCAGTGGCTGGTGTGGAACCGCAGTCAGAGACCAACTGGGGATACGCTGACGAGGCGAAAGTGCCACGTATTTGTTACATCAACAAGATGGATCGTCTCGGTGCTTCTTTTGAAAAATCATACAAAAGTATTCAAGATCGTCTCTCCAAGAAAGCGGTGCGAGTGCAGATGCCGTGGGGCGCCGAGGATCAATTTAAGGGGGTCATCGATTTGGTAAAGATGAAGGCCTACACCTTTGAGGGAGAAATGGGCACTCAGATTGTTGAACATGAGATTCCTGCTGAGTATAAAGATGAGGCTAAACTTTTTCACGATGCGCTAATTGAGCGAGTGGTTGAACATGATGATGTTTTGATGGAGGCGTACCTGGCGGGACAACTGCCGACCATGGAAGACCTCAAAAAGACCCTGCGTAAAGCGGTGATTGCGAATGAAATTTTCCCAGTTTTTACCGGTTCGTCACTTAAGAATGTGGGCGTGCAGTTGGTACTAGACGGAGTGGTTGATTATTTACCAGCGCCGACTGATTTACCGCCAGTTCGAGGCGTAAATCCAGTGACTGAAGCCGAGGTAGAACGCCTGCCTTCAGATTCTGAGCCATTTTGTGCTTTGGCTTTCAAACTCCAGACCGATCCATTCGTGGGCGCTTTGACTTTCTTCCGTGTTTACTCAGGAGTAATTAAGGCAGGTAGTTATGTCTACAATGCTACAACTGGACAAAAAGAAAGATTGGGACGCATTGTCCGCCTAATGGCTGATAAGCGAACAGAAATTGAAGAGGTTTACGCGGGAGAAATTGCTGCTGGGGTTGGTCTAAAGGAGGTAAAAACTTCCCACACTCTTTGTGATGAAGCTAGTCCGATTGTGTTGGAACAAATTACCTTCCCGGAGCCAGTTGTGGCGATGCGAGTAGAGCCGAAAACAAAAAACGACCAAGAGAAAATGGGTATCGCTCTTAAGAAACTGGCAGACGAAGACCCAACCTTTAAGGTTTCCACCGACAGCGAGACGATGGAGACGATTATTGCTGGTATGGGTGAATTACACCTAGAGATTATTGTCGATCGAATGAAGAGGGAGTTCGGAGTGGAAGCGAATGTTGGAGCGCCACAAGTGGCTTACCGCGAGACGATTCAACGCGAAGCGGAAGCCGAATATAAATATGTCAAACAATCGGGTGGACGCGGGCAGTATGGTCACGTGCGCATTCGCATTAAGCCCCTGCAACCGTTAGCAGAAGGAGAGACTGTACCTAAGAATGTTACCCGAATAGATCACTTTGAATTCGTCAACAACATCAAGGGTGGCGTTATCCCGGGCGAGTACATTCCAGCTGTGATGAAGGGTTGTAAGGAGGCGATGGCGCGGGGTTTTGTGGCTGGCTACAAAATGGAAGATATCTCCGTAGAATTGTATGATGGTAGTTACCACGATGTAGACTCATCAGAAATCGCTTTCAAGCTAGCGGCTATCCACGCTTTCAAGGAAGCGGCAGCGAGAGCCGGAGCGGTACTACTGGAGCCAATTATGAAAGTGGAGATCCGCACCCCCGAACAGTTTATGGGCGATGTTAACGGCAACATTTCTAGTAAACGTGGTCAGGTGGAAGGAATGAATGATATTGGAGATAAAAAAGTGGTTACCGCCAAAGTGCCTTTGTCTGAGATGTTTGGTTACACAAACACTCTTCGGTCAATGACACAAGGCCGCGCTTCGATGATGATGGAATTTGATCATTACGAAGTGGTGCCTAATAATGTGGCTAACGATATCAAGAAAGCACGTGGGGTAAAGGATTTTACTGACGAGGAGTAGAAGAAGGTTGAGTGCCTCCGTATTTAAAAAACCCGCAGCTTAGCTGCGGGTTTTTGTGGGTCGTGCACATGGGCTCAGTCAAAACATCTGAGGAAAATGCACGCTACGTTTAGCGGGTGCGGAGGTTAAGATCGAAAATTCTTTCCAGCGCTTTGTGACTGCCGCACAAGATCGACAAGACGGGCTTGTCTTCCCCGAAGGGTTTTTGGACCGAGTAATGCCAATGCAACCTCTGTCCAGTGGCGTGTGGCAGAAAATTCTGCTGTATTAACTCACGCGCCCGCCTCATTTTGTGGCGCAAAGGCTGATTTTTTCCGCTGTAGATTGCCAACAGCTCCGCGGTTGAATTAAGCGTGGCGCGATCAAGAGCAGCTTTGCTCCAGTACTGCTCGTAAGCGGGCAGTAACCAGACTTCGACAAGCTGATATTGACCATGACGACTGCAGTGGAAGACAACCTCAGAAAGTTTGGGGTCAATCACCTCAACTACTCGAACACAGATAGTGTTGATGAGGTCGAGTCGGGATATTTCACCACCCCACCTGATTGTTTCGGTTTTTAACATAAGAGTCTCCGGTTAGAGAGTGGTTTAGAGTCGATACGGCTCACAACACGGGGCGCATTTGTTAAAAATTGCCTACCTGTTACCAGGATCAGATGACTCACTTCACTCACACAGAAAGCGGGAGCTGAGCCAGGTCTACTTTGGTGACTTGTTAAGAACAAGACCCGTTTTATGGAACCATACTAAGGGTTTTTTGTAAATGTCCTGTCCAGTGTTGGTTAGAATTAAAACTTGAATAATGGTTTTTGAAAACGACTGCTTAAGGCGCTTTGTGAAATGAATTTTTTGTGTTATAAAAATGTCGGCTAAGTTGTTTTAGCCAAAGAGCCATTTTAATCTTAGTACAAGAGGAGTAGAGAGTGCAAGCTTCACAAACCACGACAAGACAAGTGCGAGTGCCAGACAGGCTCCACGAAAGTTGGGTTCATTCCCAGCAACAACGCCCACAGTTGTTTGCGGCTGTAATGCTCTTCGATGATGATAATAAGTTGTTCCTCATCGAAGAGTCAGGTGGTTATACACTGCCCACCGCCTTGCACAGTTGTACTGGTCCTGGGATGCCACAGGCTGCCTTCCGGTCGCTGCGGAAGTTTACGTGGCTGATTCAACCAATGAAAATGGGCCTTGCCGCTGTCTACGAACCAGAAGAAAGAGAAGAGTGGTTTGCTATCATCTACGCACGGATGTTTGGTTATTCAAACCAGCGGCGTGATGGATTTGTTTGGGTTCGCAATCGTCAAGAACTCAACAAGTTGAAAAAACCGATCAATCACCTGGTACAAGCTGCTCTGCAGAGATTACCGGCCGAAACTGGCTGGTAAGAACTGTCTCAGACAGCCAACCTAAAATCGCCCCCACGGGCGATTTTTCTATCTTGGAAGGGGCAATTGCCAGCTTAGATACTGAGATAAAATTTTTGCTAGTTTGTTCAGAAGGCTATGCTGGCCTTACGTGAGGAGAGCGGAACGGGGGCTTATACCACAAACCAATTTTTGTGGTATAATGAAAGAAGTTCGTGGTGGTCTTGCTTAGATTAGTAAGACCCGGGTTCCTTAGTTGGTAAATAAAAGGAGAAGAGAGTGAAAAAAAGTCAAATAAAGTTGCAGGCAGCTCCCGTTCCTTTGGCGGACACCGTTTTGGCCAAAGGTTGTGAAGTACAGGTGTTTTTCCTGCGTCGTGATGGCAAGTTGTTGTTGTCCAGGAACGCTGCGGTAAATCACCTTACTCCACCGCTGATGCAAGCGGATCGTGAGTTGTTGGTAAGGGAGATGCTGGAGCTTTTGGAGAAGTCGTATCATCTGGACGGCCTCAAACTGACTCGTTGCTTTCAGTTATACGAAGGATTTAAAGACAGTTTGGTTTTAAAAAATACTGTGCTGTGGGTTGTCCAGGTGACGACCGTGCGGTTTAGTTTGGTCAAACTCAATGAGTTGCGTCTGTGTTGGTGTAATCCGGAGACAGACCGTCTCAGAGATCCGATTGTACAGCTCGCCAAAAACCAGCTGTGCCTGAGTCCTAGAATATAAATAAACCCAACCTTATTCTGGTCTGTTAGGGGCAGCCCAAGCAGATTCCAAAACCACCTTCAGACAGAAGGTGGTTTTTGTTGTTGGTCAGTCCTCCGGCGGGGAACCCTAGG
>DBNX01000011.1:11669-11865 GCA_002299465.1 Patescibacteria group bacterium UBA661 | reverse complement strand
CCTAGGGTTCCCCGCCGGAGGACACAAGCGTACGAATGGCTTGCAATTATCCTTGGCTTTGGTAATATTGCCGAACTGCACACAAGCCAGCTTTTAGGTTTATCCGCGGAGAAGGTTTGTGGGTAGAGCGAAATTTATCATTGCTCTTTCACACGCTTCAAGTCTTCAGACTAAGCGCGATTGTTCTCGCCGCTTA
>DBNX01000011.1:11240-11364 GCA_002299465.1 Patescibacteria group bacterium UBA661 | reverse complement strand
GCGCGATTGTTCTCGCCGCTTAGTATGTACGCTTGAACACGGCCTTTTTGGTACTGTGTGCGGTTTATACATCTAATTTTTAATTATCATATGGCAGGTTCATTTGATCGTTCAAAGCCGCACA
>DBNX01000011.1:0-10901 GCA_002299465.1 Patescibacteria group bacterium UBA661 | reverse complement strand
ATTGGTCACGTTGACCACGGTAAGACCACTCTTACCGCGGCGATTCTTAACGTTTTACACGCTCGGGGCAATGGTTACTCAGCTACCACTAAAGGAGTTGATGAAATCGACAAGGCGCCAGAAGAAAAAGCACGTGGTATTACTATTTCGCTCTCACACTCAGAATACGAAACGCCAAAGCGTCACTATGCTCACATTGACGCTCCAGGGCACGCTGACTACATCAAGAATATGATTACCGGTGCCGCTCAGATGGACGGTGCAGTCTTGGTAGTGGCAGCTACTGATGGTGCGATGCCACAGACTCGAGAACACGTGCTTCTCGCTAAGCAAGTTGGTGTACCACGCATTATTGTTTTCCTCAACAAGTGCGATATGGTTGACGATGAGGAGATGATTATGTTGGTGGAAGAGGAATTGCGTGAACTGCTTACCAAGAATGGTTTTGATGGTGCTAATGCGCCAGTGATTAAAGGTTCTGGTCTGAAAGGCCTGGAAAACCCAACCTCAGAGTGGGGAGACAAGATTATTGAGCTCGCTGATGCGATGGACACCTATTTCCCAACTCCAGCGCGTGATCTCGATAAGCCGTTTTTGATGCCAATTGAGGACATCTTCTCGATTGAAGGTCGTGGTACGGTGGTGACTGGTCGCGTGGAGCGTGGTGCAGTAAAAGTGGGTGAGGAAGTTGAGATTGTTGGCATCAAGAACACCGCCGTTACTACCGTGACTGGTGTTGAAATGTTCAACAAATCACTAGATCAAGCCCAGGCTGGTGACAACGCGGGTATTCTCTTGCGTGGTACCAAGAAAGACGATATTCACCGCGGACAAGTGTTGGCAAAGAAGGGTTCGGTTACTCCGCATACTGAGTTTGAGGCCGAGGTGTACGTTCTTTCGAAAGACGAGGGCGGTCGCCACACACCATTCTTCTCTGGTTACAAACCACAATTTTACGTTCGGACAACTGACGTTACCGGTGAAGTAACTCTCAAAGAGGGTGTTGAAATGGTAATGCCAGGCGACACCGCTACTTTCAAGGTAAAATTGGTAGCACCAGTCGCCCTAGAAGAACAACAAAACTTTGCGATTCGCGAAGGTGGTAAAACAGTTGGTGCTGGCGTGGTTACTAAAATCGTAGCTTAGAGTTTATTCAGCCCTTTGGCTTTACAACATGGCAACAGAAACTACAAAAAAAGACCTCAAAGCTAGTAGCGAAATCAATAAATTGCGGATTCGAGTCAGGGCTTACGAGAGTAAGATTCTGGATGCGAGTGTGAAGCAAATTATTGACACCGCATTACGCTTCGATGCAAAAGTGGTAGGGCCAATCCCGCTACCAACTGAGATTAAGAAGTATACAGTCAACCGTTCGACGTTCGTCTATAAAGATGCGCGAGAACAATTCGAGATGCGAACACACAAACGAGTGATTGACATCTTAAACCCAGGACCAAAGGTGGTCGAGGCTCTCACTAATTTGTCACTGCCGTCAGGAGTGAACATTGATGTGAAGATGATGTAAGTTTCTCTTGCTACAAAGTACAAAAAAGCACCGCGCCCCAAAGGGGCGCGGTGCTTTTTTGTACTTAATCCGCGCACCCGACAAAGGTATTACTCGCAGGAAGGACGGCGCTGTCTTGATTTAACCAAAAAACAGCTGATGTACAACAATTTCTTGATAGCCATCAATACCGAGCAGTGACTCTGCCAAATCGCTAGCAAAGGAGCCGACTTGGCAAGTACTGAAATTAAGAGCGGTAGCATTTAAGCCAGCATTGTGCATTATACCACCCGCTTCAATGAGGAGAAACTTATAAGCAAGTTCACCATACTTTTTAGAATTTCTTTGCCAGATTCCAGTTAAAAACAAAACCCCCTGGGCGCTACTTAAATGATTTTGACCGGTAGCCGCCACTAGTTCTTCGGTAGTGATAGTCTCTGGGTTTATTAAGCGAAGCCCGTGGCTTTTTAGATCGTAATGATAAACTCCGGGAATAATATCAGCCATTGGCTTTAAGATTAAAAGGTAAGCTTCGTGCGGATAGAGAGCACCGCCGCTTGGGTACATTCGTCTTGGAGATTCATCGTCAACGATAGGGGATTTTGTTCCTAGAGTGTAATATAGCCAGTCAGACAGTGTCTGTGCAGACAGTTGGTTGGTAAACTGGCGTTGCGATTGACGTTTTGTTAAAGCCGACCACAGAGAGATACTGTTTTGTGCATCAGTCGGTTTTGGTAATTGAATTAGTTTAAAGCGCGGATAAGTTTTAGCGTAAGTGATTTTCCATTCCTCTGGCCAGTCAGCAACTGGAGCCATGGGTTTAATGGCAGCAAAAACAGATTTGGTTTTTTGTATGTAATGTTCAAATAGAAACATATTTTGTAATTTTAAGGAAAAAAATGAGGTAAAGGATTTAAGTCAGCTTCACTGGTGACGTTTAGACCATTATCTCTGGCAAAAGACCAAAGACGATCGGAGATTGGCGTAACATAATGCTCATTAAGATGCAATTTGAGGAAAGCTGGCACGAAAGCACCGGCCACGTGTGATTCAAAGAGACGGGTCAGCTCAGACTCAAAATAATGTTCATAGATATGATAACCTTCACCTTTTTCTCTTACTAATTTTTTGAAAGCGTCTGTTACAAACTTTAGCTCCGATTTGTGACTGGGGAAAGAGATAGACTGTTCCAGGAAAGACTGAGCGGAGATAGCTGGTGTTAGCGGCTTTAACCACAAGTTTTTTACGGTAGCTATACCCAGATCAGAGCAGTATAAATTAGTTCTGGTTACTATGTTTATGCCCGGATTACCCCACTGGTTTTTTTTAATTAAGTTATCTAAAAATGATTCTTCAACCCTAACTTCACGGTTTCTAATTAAGTTCAGAATAAACAAAGCTTCTTTGTAGGATGAAGATAAACATTCACGCGCACAAAGCGACGCCTTGCCACCCATCGATATCTTTTTTAGAATGGGATCAATTATTACACAAATAACGACAGGGATTGGTAAATCGTACTGAAGTTTAAGAAAATAAACTTCTAGGTTATAACGACTTTTAGCCTCTCTAATATGATTGAAAAGATCTCCTTCTTCGGTGGTTATCTCGATGGGTTGGGGTGGTACTCCAGCTAGCCAATAGAGGAGAAAGAGATCTCGTTCTATCAGTTCGTATAAACCAGACAGCAAAGCATGCTCTCTAGTAGAGCCACCGCCGTTACCGCTACTAGTGATATCGTGCAGAATTTTTTCTTTTCGAGAGAGTTCTCGTCCCCAGTAAAAGCAACTGATCGGCAAAAATTGCTTGGAACCAGAGGTTAAACAGTTGGCGTAAAAACCCGTAGTTTTTTCTAAGTCAGCAGCCCTACCGACTAGTTGGGCGTCAGATTTGATTTGCTTACTAGTAAAATGTGGGACTAGTTCATACAACCAAGCTGCGTTGCCTTGAATAAAATTAGGATAAGTTACTTTTTTGGTAAGGGGATCATAGTAGGTGGCTTGTCTTTCTATGGATTCCCAGATAGCTTTATTTATAGATTCTGATTTTTTTTCTTTTGTTATTGAACAACCCCAACCGTGTATATCCGTGGTTGATTCAGATGTTTTTAAGTTTACTCTAAAAAAGTATAGCCATGGGTAGTCAGTAAAGACTGGACCCTCAAAAAAATCATCAATTTGATTGAGCTGTTTGAGTTTTTCTAGACCAAATTTATTTAATAAAGGATTTTCCCACTCAGCAATTACAAGACTGCTGTTAGTGTCAACCTGAAGTATTTCGCGTAACAACCATGACCTTAGTCGCTGTCGCCAGTGCGCTAAATTATTCTGACCGATGTACAACAGGCTACTTTTTTTGATTTTATTAGTGTTGATAAAGGAAGTTCTGTCACTAAATTTAAGTTTCATTAAGGGACGAAGTTTTTACCGTTGTATAAAATCAGCCTCAGTCCACCCTTTGTCTGTCAGCAAGTTTTTGAAGTCAGGATTTAGGTTAGCTAATATCCTAACTGCTGTGGGTGCGTATAGCCCTACGGTACCACTACTATTACGAGAGTTTATTATTAGATATACGCTAGGACGCCACTGTGTTGGATCTGTCTCCCTAACGTGTCGAACTGCTCGACTAAGAGGCGTGGCAACATTTTCCGGCGTGGCAGTACCACCTATAACCAATGAGTAAGCGCGCACATAATTGGTAAAGAAGTAAAGTCGAGGGACTAATTCTGAAGCCAAATCATAACTAAATTCATAGATATCATTCGTAGAATAAGCAGTAGTAAAATCAATTCCACTACCGCGCAACTGTTCGATAGCTGAGTTGTGTTGATTTAAGCCGACTAATAAGCTGTCGGGGATCATTTCTAGGTGTTTTAGATCCTCTAAGGTGCCGGTCTCCCTAGTGTTTTGAATTAACCAATCGTTAGTCTTCTCTAGGAACAGCACTGATTTTCTCTGCATATGTTCAAGGGTGGCGACGGTATTTCCCTGATCCCTGCCAGTTAATTTATTGGCTTCATACGCCAATTTGCTCTGATACGCCAAATCAGCATAGAGATTAGCCACCACTCCCCAGATAGCTATGTCAGCATAGCCATGTTTGTCTAGGGTTTGGTAGTAGGCAAGCATAGCCAGAACAGGTTCTGGTCCAAACGAGCTTGGTACTTGACGACTTTTTACTCTTCGAAAGATGTCAGGATAAATCAACTCAGCTTCTTTTAGAAAGTGTAGTTCGGGGTTGTTGTTTATGAAATCATAGATTTCATAAATATTTCCATCATTGTCAAAAAACCGATGCTTAATCCAATACAAGGCTGATTTGGTGACAGCATCATTTTTGCCGCCGGCAATCTGAGCCACAACAAAATCTTCCAAAGGTTTGTGATCTTCGCCGCTTACACTCATTTGTAGCGATTCCCGAAAACCCGGAGGTTCTTGAGCAATCGGGGGAGCGTCTGTCTGCCTTTCCCAGATTAGGTAAGTGACCAGTAATAGTAACAAAGTCACACCGGCGCCAATGGCTAGAAGCCAAGGTTTAGTACTCGGCTTATCACTAGTGACGTCTTCCAGTGGTGCCTCATACCCCTCGCTAAGATTGCTCATATAAAATTATTAGGATTAACTTAAAAAGTATAGACAAAACTATGTCAAACTACTAATAAGTGTACCACAAAAGTCTAGGGTCTTAATCTTTCTGGTCTGTGTATAACTAGACCTATTTAGGTAAGTTTAATGGCCAAAAGTTCGTTGGCTTGGGTAACGACAAACAAATTGTTAATCTCTGAATCGTAAACACTTTTATTTAGAAGACGTTCCGTTAGGTTAATTACTCCCAAAGGAATTCCTTGGTCAGGCTCAAAAAAACTGAGGCGACCATTGTTGGCGCCAATACAAATAGCCCAGGCGTCATTTATTTTTACGAGTGCGGGTGAAGCAAAACAGCGTGCCTCTAAATCTCTTTGCCAAAGCAGTTGACCAGTGACAGCGTCTAAAGCATAAATTTGCTTATCTAAAGCAGCGAAGTAAAGTTTGTTTGCAAATAAAAGTGGAGTGCTAAAACTACCAAACTGAAAATCTTTAAAAGTAAACTTAAGAGTGCCGGTCTTTAGGTCTAAAGCCAGAAGATGTCCAATACCACTCTTTATATCTAAAGGTGTGCCGGTCAAGAAGACAGTGTTGGTTGGGTAAGAAATGGTCGGAAAGCTGACCGATAGAAAGGGGGCGGTTTGTTGCCAGCGTAGACTGCCGGTCCGAGCGTCTAAGGCATAAACAGTACCGTCATCAGCGCCAAATATGATTAATTGACACTTGGTTTCATAGCTAATACCACCTCGGAGGGGTGCTGGTATTCCGTACTCCCACTTAATTTCACCAGTAATAACATCAAGGGCAACCACTTTACCTTGTCGTTTGAATAGACCAAAAGATAAAGGAGCAAAGACCAGATTCAGCTCTGGACTAGTGGCTGGCGAGCCTTGTATCCAGTCAGCTTCGTAGCAAACCCAAGAGCGGCGTCCAGTTTCGGCAGAAATTGCATAGAGATTGCTATCGCGTCCACCAAAAATAATTTGTCCAGCACAGTAAACTGGTGTTGAAAAAAGATCACGTTTCTTTCTGCCGAGAACTATCTGGTATTGCCAGTTTAACTCCCCGGTATCTTTACTAAGACATCTAACAAAACCCTCATCGGTAGTGAAGACGAGATTTTTTTCTAACACCAGGAGCTCAGCTTTTGGTATAATTGGCGAATAAATAGGATTGTTGGCTCGGTGTTTCCAAATGACTTGCACCCCGATATTTTTTTTGGGATTGTCGCTAACCGGACCCATGGTCGCCAACCCGAGATGTTTAAAATCATCCAAGGTTAGGATAGTTTTCATTATTATATCTTGACCAGTTAAATATTCGTAACAAACCCTTTCTCGAAACGTTATTACTGTGCACAACATCATTACCTCACCGATTTTTCTTTCAGTAAGCTTTTGTCGTTCAGCTTCAATTATGGCAATTTGTTTAGCAAAACTGCCACCCGAATTTACCATATCATCAACTAAGATAATTGGGTTGGAGTTTAAGGTTCCTTCGAGTTGATCCATTAAACCGCTTTTTTTACGAGACTTGCGAACAAAAAAACCATTCACATCGCGTCCGCGGCGATGACCTTCTAGGGTAATCGCGGTGATTAGCGGTATAGCCCCCACTTCAAGCCCACCCACTTGGAAGTTGCTAGCTGGTGCCATTTCTTCCCAGAAATGCTTAGTCCAGATTTGCAGAAAATCACCGCGAAGGCAAACTTTTTTAAAATCAAACAACCAAGATTTAGGGGGATTTTCAAGATTGGTTATTTCCTCATTTTGTGTGTAAGTAAAACTACCCGTGATCAAATCTTTTAATTTTATGTAATCATCGCCAGTGATTTTACCCATAGACTTAGTTTAAGTATTTTAGAAATAAGTAAACACCATCCTAACATACGTTTGATAAATATTTACTTAATCGAACAACTAATTTCATATCCACAGGAACTGTGGGGTAAACAATTGTGTCACAACAAAAAGACTATGTTACAATAGAGTAAATTTTAGTTTAGTAAAAAACTATTTTTATGTTTAAAAAAATCACTAAAAAAATATTATTAGCTACTTCCGTAGCAGCATCTGTGGTATTGAGTTTTTTGTTTAACTTTGACAATAGACAAACTGCAGATGAAAATAGTGTTAGTTTTAAGGATCCGATATTTTCTATTGACAAAGTCTACGCAGCTGAAGGTGGCGATTGTTCTGGTTGTGGTTGTGAAGCTGGTAATTCATGGGACGCCGGAACTTTCGATCCACCCCCACCCCCACCAGTCGTTGATGTTCAGTGGCGGTAATTTTGTTTGGTTTTTGGTTGCGAATAGAGAACACTTTTCTCTTGCTCGCAAATAATAGCCAAGGTTGGTTTGTGGTTAACAAGTTTATACGCTAGATCAAGATTTGATGTTTAAAATTTTTGGGCAGAAGAGACAAAAACAAAAAATCTTAGCTGGCTTTGTCTATTATTTTAGGGTAATCCAAGCGGTTCAAAAATGGCTTAAAAGCACCGCCCGACCACCAGTGGGCACTTACCTAAAGCTCAGTCCTTACTCGATTTTTTTTGACCAACGAGGGAGCTTTAGTTTCGACACCACAAAGACGGTAGAGATGATAATCTGCTCACCAAATAAATTAAAAGAAGCTTTGGCTGATTTAGGTTCACCAACCGACAGCCACAATTGGCTGGGGCTATTAGCAACAGAGGAGGTGGTTGTGTACGAACAAAATCCGCACACTCTAAACACTCAGTCTCAAGAACTCCCACTCCGGTTCGGTATTAGCGATTTGGAAAAAAGGAAAGTCAGTGGCTGGGTGAGAAAAGTAATTTCTGCCACTCTTAAAAAAGAAAATCTACCAGAAATAAATGAAACGGGTCGGCTGGCTACCCAGCCAGCGACGGTTGACGTGGCTTTGTGGCTTAAGGGAGAATTGCGCGGCTCGCAGATAGTTAGCGGTAAAACCTTCTACGAGGCAGTTACGAAAGCGGCGCTACGAGCGGTGTTTGATCATCGTTTTAAACCAATCGCTTTGGCTGATTTGGCACAACTGCGGATAGAGGTCGCTTATATGGATGATTTGTTACTGCCCTTACCGCAATTTAGTTGGCTTGGGACAGAGGTTTTAAGCTACAGCCAGCTTGGCTACCAGCTACGCACTCCCCGGGGTTTGGGCTGGTACGTGCCAGCGGTTTTTAATATTTTACCACTTAATACTCTAGCGCAAATTTTTAGCAATCTAATCAGGAAGATTAATTTTTCGGGCGATGAAAAAGATTGCGATTTGTGGGTTTTTTCGACACAGATTTGGATTGAAGATAATAGTTTGACAGGAGCCACTTTTGACGAACAGGGACCGTTGCTGGTAAATAATCTAACCAAAATTAGCCCAAGTGAAATCGCTGAGGCGGCTGTTGCGCATATCCACTACAATCAAGAAACCGACGGCAACTTGTTGCCAAGATTGCATCCAGATAAAAAAACCCCCACAAACAGCGTAGATTTTTTGCGCTTAGCCAATGCCATTTATGCTCTTAGTGAGTATGAACAACGGACTAAAAACGAGATGGTTAGACGTGTGTTAGTGACAGCTTATGATTATTTGCAAAAATATCTTTTTACTTACCCCAGCTTTTCTTCCTATGAAAAAGCTATGACCCTAGCTTATGCTTTACGGGCGATGCAACACTTAGGTAAGCATGATGATAAAAAGTCAGCTCGGCAAGAACTCTTAGTATTACTGCCTAAGTTAAGCTACGAGCCAATTTTGTTTAGTCAAATTAGTTTGACCTTACTTACTGCTGAGGGGGTCGGTGAAGCTGAGTGTTTTTCGGCTTACGAATTAGTGGCTAGGGTAGAAAAAGATTTTCGGGAAAAAATTAGAACTAGAGAGACAGTGTCGCTCGCATTGTATCCAGAATTGATAACATTATTACCAAAAGTGCCAGCTAGTTACAAAGACGCTAATTGGTTGAGTGCGGATGAGGTTTTGGGTTGGTACTTAAGACAGCAACGAGTAGACGGCTCTTTTCCGAGTACGACAAAGGGCAATCGTTTTTCTTATGTGCGGGGTACTGCTAAGATTTTGGAATGTCTGCCGGCTACTCACGAGAAAGAGCGAGCTTTGGTTTGGCAATGGCTTTCTACTATGCAGTACAACCAAAATAACAGCTATCACTTACCGCTGGCCGAGCAGTCAAAATTTATTGGGGGATTCAGACACGATGTTTTTGATCGTAGCGCTTGGCTAGACGCAGCGTCTCACGTGTTGGTAGCTTTTTGTCAGGAGAAGTGAGGTGAGGGGGCTGGGGATTTGGTGTCCGCCGAGGTTTCTCATTTGTGTTTGGACGAGCCTGTTGGGTTTCAGGTTAGAATTCAGCGCAAGCTATTGCTAAATTGAAAATCAATGGTAATCTAGGAATAGAATAACGCTGTTTTGACAAGTATACGGGTCTACTAGACTCTAAATCAACTTGTTTAAACCAGAGTTGTTCCTTGTCAGTAAGTTTCGTCCTGCTTCAGGCAGGTTTTAGCAACCGATTCTAGTCCAGTCTTGGGCAATAGGAGAGAAATTGTGAATAAGCTGAATCAGTCAGGGGTCGAACGACTGGTATCAATCCAGAACAGTCGATGGTCTCGAATGGACAGGTCTTTGCTTGGCCAGCGCTTGGCGACAGCACTGTTCGTTTTGGTCGCCTTGTTTTTGGCTGCTTGCGGCGGTGGGGGTGGTTTTACTCCCGGCGTGGCGGCTACCACGGGTACGATACAAGAGTTCGAAGGTTGCACCGTTCCGGCTGGAGCGGCAGTTTGCGAAGGGCGGGCTGTCATTTCTCTTGGTGGTGGTAATGCTGTGCTCGAAGTAGGTGAGAATGGTGTCATTGCTGCGGTGCCGGTTACAAGGAGTGGTGAAGTCAGATTCACGCTCACCGGTGCGCCCGATGATTACACAATTCGCCTGCGCTCGAGTAACGGTCAAATCCTTGACGGCGGAAATAACCAAAAAATCGTAGCCAAGACCTGTGCTGGAGGATCGGCGTGGGACACGGCTTTGCAGTTGCCTGGTAAGGAGGATGGGCAGTGCACACAAAAGCTCTGTTACACAAACCGGGCGTTGATGTTGCGTGATTTTGGTGCCCCTCACGCCATCACCCCAACTAGTGTGGTCTTTGCTGAAAACCAAACTGGCCTTGATAAGCCACAAGGTTGGGGGGCTCGTTTCTTCAGTTTTGCCATTAAGTACGGTCTTGATCCAGATCCGTTCGGTAGAATTGTGATGGCGGCGGTTGATGCTAAGGATCTGGTAATTAGACCAATCTACTACAATCCAATCACCAATACCTACCACCGCTATGGGCTGGGGGTTGTTGCGGTTGCAGATTTTAATGAGTATGATTATTACAGTTTAACAGAACACCAACCAGGACCAAATGCACCTTTTCTGGGCTGGTTGCGTAGTACAGAATTGCCAGAAGGTTGGTTTTTTACCGTAGATGGTCCCTCGTTGTGGTGGCAGGCAAAAGGACATCCCTTGCCGGCGGCGGTAAGGGTGTCGGGGCCGAGTGACCCATTTAACCCCACTGATCCCAATCCACCAAATCCTCATAACGTGAGACTGATCAAGACTTTCAGTCATATTTGCAACTAGGATCAAGACTGAGTCTAGACCAAAGGAGTTTTCCATTTAAGACCATCTTACTTAAAGATGGTCTTTTTCTTATACCTTGGGCTTGTATGGACTCCTCCAGAGGTACAAACCACCGGTGGCCAGCCCCTGTTGATAAACAACAGCAACTCTTTTTGTGTATAGAGTTATACTAAAAGCAATTAA
>DBNX01000017.1 GCA_002299465.1 Patescibacteria group bacterium UBA661 | reverse complement strand
AAGATTTGCTACTCTAGTGCCTTGCGTTAATACTATTGATGCCGGCGGTTTGACCGGCCTCAACTACCCAGGAGTCCAAATGGAGAAGAGTAACACCATAGTTTGTTCGCGCACGACGCTGGGGTCACTGCGAGCGGACGTGCAGTTGTTGACGACGGCGTCGCGCAAGCAACTGTTGTTGGCACAACAGTTGCTAAGGCAGCGTGATGATCTAAAAATCAGGGAGGTAGATTTTCAGGTTACCGACGGGCCAGAGCCAAGAGTCCATTTTTGGTTACAGTGTGGTATTTACGCTGAAGAATATCAAGAACACCACATACTATTCTTTATGCAAAACACCTTCGAAAATCTTTTGGGTATCAGGTGTTCTTTTGATTGTAGTTTGCTACGCAAGAAAGCAGCCTAACTAGTTCTCACTCAAACAAAAAGTCCGCAAGCGCGGACTTTTTTCTTAGGAAAAACATTGCGGTTTCGCCCCGCCCATCCCGCCTCCGGGCGGGATGGGCGGGGCGAACTGGTTAGTTTTCAATTAAAGCAAAATCAAGTTGCCGTTCTTCCTTATCAGCGCGGACTAATTTTACCGTGACCCGATCGCCGAGTGAATAAATCTTGCCAGTCTTCTGTCCCTTGATGCGGTATTTACTGGCTTCATGTTCAAAATAATCACTTTTGATACTCGCCAAACGCACCATCCCATCAGCTAAGCAGGTATCCTCTTGGACGTAAATGCCCCAGTCAGCCACGCCTGTAATTACCCCCGTAAAAGTTTCCCCGACTCGATTCATCAGGTATTCCACTTGTTTGTATTTGATAGAGTCTCGTTCGGCACTAACAGCTTCCATTTCACGTTGTGAGGATTGGATGGAGAGTTGTTCGTATTTAGTCAGCTCCTTTGGTCCGATGTGCGAATTATCAAGATGCTTGCGTAACAGACGGTGTGCCATGAGGTCGGGATAGCGTCTGATGGGAGAAGTGAAATGAGTGTAATACTTGAAGGCCAAGCCAAAATGACCAATGTTTTTGGTGGAATAGACGGCTTTGGCCATGGAGCGGATGGTGGCGGTTTTAATCAGATTTTCCTCCGGTTTGCCGGCAATTTCTTTGAGAAGGTTGTTGATGGTGGTGGCTTTAATCAATCCTTTGTTTACCTCAAATTCATAACCAATCGCTCGCAAAAAGATAGCCAACTCCTCTAATTTTTCCGGATTAGGAACATCATGAATACGATAGACAAAAGCCAGTTCTTTATTACGAGCCCGGGCGAGGTTATAAATATGAAGAGCCACTTCACGGTTGGCGAGAAGCATAAAATCTTCAATCATCAACATTGTTTCGGTTCTCGTTTTGACGTAAGCTCTAAGCGGTGCACCGCGTTCGTCTAATTCAAATTTAACTTCGGGCTGATCAAAAGCAATGGCACCATTGGCGTAACGATGGCGTCTGAGCTGGCGACCAAGATTCATCAAGATATTCAACTCGTTTAAGAGTGGACCGGTCTGGTCAGCAAAGACCGTTTGCGCTTCTTCGTAAGAAAAACGTTTATCAGAATTGATTATCGTCTGTCCGTACCAAGCGTTTACCAAATCAGCTTCGGGAGTTAACTCAAAGATAGCGGAAAAGGCGAGGCGGTCTTCGTTGGGACGAAGGGAACAAAGATCGTTAGAAAGAACTTCTGGCAACATCGGGATAACTCGGTCAACTAAGTAAACAGAAGTGCCACGCTCTTTGGCCTCGGTGTCGATAGCGTCATTCTCACGTACGTAGTGAGAAACATCGGCGATATGGATACCGATTTCATAATTGCCATTAGGTAGAGTGCGACAAGAAAGCGCATCATCAAAATCTTTGGCGTCTTTGGGGTCAATGGTACAGGTTGGGACAGTACGTAGGTCACGGCGTTTTGGGTCTTGGCTAGCTTCAGTAAAAATTTTTGCTCTCTCAGCATAGATAGTCTGAGCCGCTTGTCCAACAGCTTCTGGAAAAGATTTTGAAAAACCACCAGAGCGAATAATCGCCTGCATCTCAGTCTCGTGATCGCCGGCTGGTCCCAGGGTCTCGGTTATGCGAGCGAGTGGGTCAAGGAGCGGTTGGTGCCACTTGGTAATTTCTACGACCACCTTAAATCCGACGTCGGTAGCGGTTGCTTCGGGTAGGAGGGGCTTGATGTGAATGCGATTATTGTCGGGCTGAAGGTATTTGACGACTTTATTTTCTACCGTTTTTTCTTTTACGGTCCCGATGAGTTCACGGTAAGCGGTTTTTAGAACAGTGGTAACGACGCCCTCCTGTCTTCTACCCGGTACTTTTTTCTTGAGTTTAATGCGAACAATATCGCCATCTAGGGCAAAACCGAGGTTGTCTCTTTCTATTAAAATATCTTCAGTTTGTCCGGGAACAGCGACGAAGCCAGTCCCCTTACCGCGAATCATAATGGGACCTTCTAATTCCTCTAAGGTGGTGTTTGACATATCGGGCTGAGTGTAGCATGGACTAACAGTAGATGCTACTCTAATCTGTATTCGTGAAAGACGTAAGATTCATAATCTCAAAGGTGGTGAGGGATTAAGAGGCGCTTGACCAAACAAGGTTGTTCTGATAATCTTTCGCATACTTATGTTAATGATGCGTTTACAGCGTGTTGGCCGCAAGAATGAACCAGCTTACCGAGTGGTGGTGGTTGATAAGCGGACTGGCCCAAAAAGTAACAAACACATAGACCAGCTTGGTTTTTATAATCCTAAACTTGGAGTGGTAGAAATCGATGGCAGTAAAGCTAAGGATTGGTTGAGTAAAGGTGTTAAAGCCTCAGACACTGTCCACAATATGCTTGTCTCAAAGAAGATAATTGACGCCAAAAAAATTAACGTTTTGCCCAGCAAGAAGCCAATCGTTAAAGACGTCACGGCTTAGTTTTTAAGAACGACCACGTCAACCGCCCCCGTTATGTCTACAGGGGGCGGTTGACGCGGCGAGTGAGCTTTCGTATCATAATGAATAGCAACTCACCAAAACCTGATGGTGGAGTCTGCTTAACAGCCTAGATAAGAAAATTGATGTATGGATATGCATGAAGATAAGCAGTTTCTCGAGTCTTTAGTCAAAGCACTCGTTGATCACCCAGAGAGCGTTCGAATCAACCGTACTGTAGATGAGATGGGCGTATTGTTGACCCTAGATGTACACGCAGAAGATATGGGTAAAATAATCGGCCGATCAGGAAATACAGCCAAGGCGATCCGTACTCTACTTAGGGTGGTGGGAATGAAGCATGATGCTCGTGTTAATCTAAAAATTAACGAGCCAGAAGGCGGTCGAGGAATGTCAGCAGAAATGGCAGAGGCAATGCGCGAAGACAATCCCGCCACAACCCCCAAATCATTAGATGAAGCAATTGAAGACTTAAAAATCTAAGCCTGACTGGGTTATTAGAAAAACAAAGCCCCAACGAAAGTGGGGCTTTGTTTTTTGATTTAGCCAGATAACAAAGTCGTAATACGGAGTAGAATCAGAAGTTTTAGATTATAAATTGAGGGGAGGATTAAAAAAGGTGCCAGTTTTGTTATTTGTGTGCTAGGATTTTCAGATGCGTTTTCATGTCATCACATTATTTCCAGAGGTGTGCAGGGTTTACACAGACACTAGTATTTTAGGTCGTGCTCAAAAAACCGATAAGGGCAAGGGAGCCAAGGTGCGTGGTAAAAAATTAGCGGTGTCATATTATAATCCGCGAGACTACACCACTGATAAACATAACAGAGTAGACGATCGGCCCTACGGCGGCGGTCCGGGTATGGTGCTACAACCACTACCAATCCTTAAGGCCGTAGCTAAAGCCGTGGGTAGAAAAAATCCTAAAAAAGTAAAGATTTTACTAATGTCACCCCGGGGCACTTTGTTTAACCAGACTTACGCAAAAGAGCTCGCTCTGAATTATACTGACATTGTTCTGATGGCTGGGCGGTATGAGGGTATTGACTCTCGAGTAAAGGATATTTTGCAAGCCGAAGCGGTGTCGGTGGGTGATTATGTGCTAACGGGTGGGGAATTGCCGGCGCTCACGATTATTGATGCGGTGGCTCGCAACATCCCTGGCGTTTTGGGTACTTTAGAGTCGCTTGAAGAAGAAAGAACGGCGGCTGGAGAGATGTACACTAGACCGGAACTACTAGTTTATAAACGAAAGCAGTACCGGGTGCCAGAAGTTTTGGTTGGTGGCAACCACGCGGCGATTGAAGCTTGGCGTGCTAAGCAGCAAAAGTTATCAAAAGCGACCGGTAAGATTATTGAAAAGTGAGAGCTTGGTGTTTGTTAACGGCAGGTGACTTGCGGTTTTTTTTGACTCTGCTATAATCCCGCCACGTACACACAAGGTCTCGATTGTGTTTTGGGTGGGAGATTTTTTGGAGTAGCGGAATAATCACGCGATTTGTGATGCCGATATTAGCAAAACGACACAACTTTAACTAACAAAAACGCAAGTCATTGCGTTTTTGTTAGTGGGTTTTGTCAGTGCGGTGTTTAATTCAAAAAATTAACAGACGATTTATTTTTTATGTCAAAAACAAAACACAAAGCAGAGGAAGCGTTGTCAGTCGGTAAAATGACACAAAAATATTTCCAAGTAAGTCAACCGCCGCGGATTGATTTGCCGGATTTAATTGAACCGCAACGAATATCGTTTCGCTGGTTTGTGGAGACCGCTCTCAAAGAAATTTTCACAGAATTTTCACCGATTAGCGATTATTCAGAAAAAAAGTTTGAGCTACGTTTTAAAAAATACGAATTAGGAGCACCGAAATGTACTCCGGAATATGCAAAAGAAAACAAGATAACTTACGAAGCGCCACTACGCGCTCAGGTTATCTTGAAAAACAAGACGTTTGAAAGCGAAAAAGATCAGGAAATTTTTATGACTGATCTACCAGTTATGACCGAACACGGAACGTTCATCATAAATGGAGTGGAGCGCGTGATTGTGCCGCAGTTGGCTCGTTCTTACGGTATCTTTTTCACGTCGGAAGAAGTGAAGGGGCGACAGCTATTCGGGGCGAAAATTATTCCCGCCCGCGGCGCGTGGGTAGAGATTGAGTCAGAGGCCGATGGTGTCATTTATGTAAAAATTGACCGAAAAAAGAAGTTTCCGATTTCTTCTTTGTTGCGCGTAATTGGCCTTGAGAAGGAAAAAGATTTAATCGCTCTGCTTAAAGATATTCCACGCGGTGAGGAATATATGAAGGCGACGATTGCGAAAGACCCGGCTAAGACTCTCGATGATTCTTATGTGGAAATCTATCGGCGTCTGCGGGATGGTGATTTGGCGACAGTAGAGAACGCACGGGAATTTGTTAAATCAATTTTCTCCCCCGAACGTTATGACCTTTCTGAGATTGGTCGTCACCACTTTAACGAACGATTCGGTCGTCCGATTGATGAAAAGGCGACTAACGAGCGAGTAATTTCAATCAAAGACCTCCAGTTGATTTTGGGTCAGATTGTTACCAATAATCACGAGCCCGAGGCCTTGCCAGATGATATTGATCATCTTGGTTTTAGGCGAGTTCGTTATTTTGGTGAGATGCTACAACAGCGAGTGCGGGTTGGTATGACTCGGATGAAGCGAAACATCCAAGACCGTATGTCAACGATTGAGGCCGAGACTTCACTGCCGATGCAGATTATTAATCCGCGTCCGCTACAAGCCGCCATCAAGGAATTTTTTAGCACCAACCAGCTTTCGCAATTCTCACAACAACAAAACATTCTAGCGGAAATTGAGCACTTACGAACACTATCCGCACTCGGACCAGGTGGGCTAACGCGGGAACGTGCTGGCTTTGAGGTGCGGGACATTCACACTTCACACTACGGTCGTCTTTGCCCGATTCACACTCCAGAAGGTCCTAACATTGGTCTTATCTTGCGTTTGTCGATGTACGCACGGGTTAATCGCTTTGGTATTATCGAGACGCCCTACGCAAAGGTAAAAAACGGGGTGGTGACTGATGAAATTGTCTTTATGAACGCACACGAAGAAGAGAGATTTAACATTGCTCATGCCGCTGTCGCTTTAGACCAAAACGGGAAGATAAAATCTGATTATGTAGAGGCGCGTAGAAAAGGTGAACCGCACATCATTCCCCGTAAGGAAGTTGACTATATTGACATCGCCTCGAATCAACCTTTCTCGGTGGCTACTTCGATGATTCCGTTTTTGAATCACGATGACGCTAACCGTACTCTCATGGGATCAAATATGCAAAAACAAGCCACCCCGTGTGTGGTACCCGAGGCACCGCTGGTAGCCACTGGAGTGGAGGGGATGGTGGCGCGTGATGTGGGGCGTGTCGTGCATGCGTCTGAAGCCGGAGAAGTTGTGGAGTGTGACGCGCAAAAGATTGTGGTAAAAAACAAAGACGGCAAGAAACACGAATACCCACTTACTACTTTCCAAAGGACTAATGACTTCTCAGCTTTCTATCACCGCCCAGCGGTAACGGTTGGGGATAAGGTAAAAACCGGAGATCTCTTGGCGGACACCTCATCAACTGACAATGGACAGATTGCGGTTGGACAAAATGCATTAGTGGCTTTTATGAGCTGGAATGGCGCCAACTACGAAGACGCGATTGTTATTTCAGAACGACTAGTTAAACAAAGTAAATTTTCAACTATCCACCTAGATGAACTCGAGGTCTCGGTACGTGATACTAAGCTTGGTCCGGAAGTCACTTCCGCTGACATTCCAAACGTCTCGGAGCTCAAACTCCGCAATCTGGATGAGAATGGCATCATTAGAATCGGCGCTGAGGTTAGACCAGGCGATATTCTAGTCGGTAAAGTCACTCCTAAAGGGGAGACTCAGCTCACGCCCGAAGAGCGTCTCTTACGCTCGATCTTTGGCGAAAAAGCAAAAGATGTTAAAGATACTTCACTAAGACTGGAGGCCGGAAAGCGCGGGCGAGTGATTGGGGTAAAAGTGTTTACGCGTGAAAATGGCGACCAGCTTGATAGTGGTGTCATAAAGCGTATCCACGTCACGATTGCTCAGGTTCGTAATGTTTCCGTCGGTGATAAGTTGGCGGGTCGTCATGGTAACAAAGGAGTAATTTCTAGAATTTTGCCAGAGGAAGATATGCCTTACACAGAAGACGGTCGTCCGATTGATATTCTGTTGACACCACTCGGCGTGCCATCTCGAATGAACCTGGGTCAGATTTTGGAACTTCACTTAGGAATGGCAGCTAATACCCTGGGATATCAAGCTATCGTTCCGCCGTTTGCAGGTGCAACCGAAGAACATGTTAAGGCCGAGCTCAAGGCTGCTGGTCTACCTGAAGATGGAAAGATTCAGCTTAGAGATGGTCTTACGGGTGAGCCATTTGCTCAGAAGACGGCAGTTGGTTACATGTACATATTGAAACTTCATCACATGGTGGAAGATAAAATTCACATGCGTTCGATTGGACCCTACTCACTAATCACCCAGCAACCACTAGGCGGAAAAGCTCAGGTGGGGGGTCAGCGCTTTGGGGAAATGGAAGTGTGGGCTCTCTTGGGTTATGGAGCCGCTTACACCTTGCGTGAAATGTTAACCATAAAATCTGACGATATTGTCGGTCGGTCGGCGACTTTTGATGCGATTGTTAGAGGTGATCGGATTAGTCATCCGCACACGCCAGCCGCTTTCAATGTCCTCGTTAATCAGCTGCGTGGTTTGGCTTTGGATGTTAAGTTGGAACGTGCCGAACGTTTGGAGCGTACTCGTCGTGAAATATAAATCATTTAAGAATAGTCACTATGTCAACAATGTCATCATTCAACAAACAGACTACACCAGTCGAGTATACTGGAATTAGCCTTCGTCTAGCGTCGCCGGATACTATTCTCGAGTGGTCGCACGGTGAGGTTACCAAGCCAGAAACAATCAACTACCGAACGCAACGACCAGAAAAACATGGTCTGTTTGATGAACGAATTTTTGGTCCAGTTGAGGATTATGAGTGTGCTTGTAAAAAATACCGCGGTATTCGCTACAAGGGAATAGTTTGTGAAAAATGCGGAGTGGAAATCACGCGGGCTATCGTACGGCGGGAGCGAATGGGTCACATTGATCTTTGTATCCCCGTCTCGCATATTTGGTTCTTGCGCGGTGTACCGAGTCGCATTGCGATGATTCTCGATATCTCAGCTGCTCAAATCGAGAAAGTAATTTATTTTGCCGGTTACATCGTCACAAAAGTGAGCGAGGAACATAAAGCGCGTTTGTTGCGTGAGCTTGATACGGAGTTTAAGGCAAAGCTCAAATCACTCCAAAACGAAGATGCCCAGCAAGCCCTGCAGACCAGAGCGGATGAAACTAAGCGAGAAATTAACAGCATCAATCCGGGAGTAGTCTTGGATGAAATGAGTTTTCACCGTTATTCAATCAAGTATAGTACTTTGTTTGAGGCGCGAATTGGGGCGGAGGCTATTTATGACTTATTTAAGTCTGTAAATTTCGACACACTTTTGACTCAACTCGAAAAAGAACGAACGACAGCCGGAGCTTTGGAGCGGGCAAAAATTGATAAGAGAATGACCTTAATCAGGGGAATGAATAATGCGGGAGTGCGACCAGAATGGATGTTCCTCACCCGGATTCCTGTCATACCGCCAGCGATTAGACCGATGGTGGCTTTGGAAGGAGGTCGACACGCTTCCTCAGACCTAAATGACTTGTACCGACGAGTTATCAATCGTAACAATCGTCTCAAGAAGCTGATGGATATTCAGGCGCCAGATGTGATTTTGCGTAACGAAAAACGCATTTTGCAAGAAGCGGTAGATGCCTTGATTGACAACTCAATTCGACATGGCGGCGGAGCTTACTCAGCCATGAGTCAGGCGCAAAGACGCCCACTGAAGTCTCTGTCGGATTATCTAAAAAGTAAGCAGGGATATTTCCGTCAAAATCTTTTGGGTAAGCGTGTTGACTACTCTGGTCGTTCGGTGATTGTTATTGGTCCGGAATTAGCACTTGATCAGTGTGGTTTGCCTAAGCATATGGCACTCGAACTTTTCCGCCCCTTTGTGATTGCTGAGTTACTCAAACAAGAATTAGCTTATAACATTCGAGGCGCGGGGCGACTGATTGAAGACGGCGTGCCGGAAGTGTGGGCGATACTGGAAGATGTGATTAGGCATCGACACGTGCTTTTGAACCGAGCCCCGACTCTGCACCGACAGGGTATTCAAGCCTTTCGACCGGTACTGATTGAGGGTAATGCTATCCAAGTCCACCCCCTAGTTTGTCGAGCTTTTAACGCTGACTTTGACGGTGACCAAATGGCCGTTCACGTACCCCTGTCAGACGAAGCGCAACTGGAAGCGCGAGAAATCATCTCAGCTAATAAGAACATTCTGAAGCCCGGTTCATCCGAACCGGTGGTGTCAGAAAAACTCCTTGATATGGCACTCGGTTCGTATTGGATGACAAAAATCATTCCGGGTGCTAAAGGCGAAGGAAAATATTTTGCCTCACCGAACGATGCGATTAACGCCTTTGATCATGGTGTAATTGATTTTCGCGCCAAAATTCAAGTGTTGGCAACCGATACACCAAAATACAAACAGTTTGAAGGAAAGCTCTTTGCGACTTCGGTCGGGAGGCTCATCTTTAATAGTGTCCTACCATCTGATCACGACTTCATTAACGATGTTATTGTGCAGAAGACGTTGTTTTCAGTAATCATAGACATTATTGATTCACGTGGCCCAGAAGCCGTACCACCGATTGTTGATCGATTGAAAAAACTTGGTCTGAAGTACGCTACGGTTTCTGGTACAACTTGGGGTATTGATGAAGTGAGTGTGCCCAAGGAAAAGACAAAAATCATAGAGAAAGCTCGAGCTGAAGAACAGGGCATCGTTGAGGCTTTTGACGAAGGTTTGATTTCTCGAGACGAACGACGGCGGATGATTGTTGAGGTTTGGCACCGCGCAAAAACAGAGATTGAGAAGGTGCTTCCAGAGACTCTTAATGAAAATGGTTCAGCTTACGAAATGTGGAAGTCTGGGGCGCGTGGTTCGCTCGGGCAGATTGCTCAAATGGCAGGAATGAAAGGCCTCATTGTTAATACTCGAGGCGAAACGGTTGAGTTTCCAATTCTATCTTCCATGAAGGAAGGAATGTCTCCAATTGAGTACTTTATTACCACGCACGGTTCTCGTAAGGGTCTGGCGGACACGGCTTTGCAGACAGCAAAGGCTGGATACCTCACCCGTCGTCTCTTTGTGGTTGCTCAGGATGCGATTGTGACGGAGGCGGATTGCAAGACTAAACAAGGAGTTCGGATTGGTCGGATTTCTGCTTCGGGTATTGAGATTGCTTTTTCGAAAGCCATTAAGGGAAGAATTTTGGTTGAAGACGCTGTTGACAGCAAGGGACGCGTTGTTTTTGCTCAAGGACATCTTATCTCGCGTCGGGATGCGATTGCTATAGAAGAATCAACCTGTGAGTCGGTGGTAGTGCGTTCACCGATGACTTGTAAGACTCTAAGGGGAGTTTGCCAGCACTGTTATGGTATTGATTTAACTACCAACAAGTTAGTGGATATCGGTGAAGCAGTCGGCACCATTGCCGCTCAGGCCATTGGTGAACCAGGGACACAGTTAACGATGAATACCAAACACGCTGGGGGAGCGGCTTCAGTAGGCGGCGACGTGACTTCTGGTCTGCCGCGAGTGGAGGAGGTGTTTGAGAAACGTGAACCGAAAATACCAGCTGTCATTTCACACTGTGAAGGGCAGGTGGTTGATATTCGAACGGAAGGGCGAGAAAAAGTAATTGTGGTGGCACCGGATATGACTGCTAAGGGTGCGCCTAAGAAAAAAGATAACATTGAGTACGAGGTCCACTACCGGCGCGTGGTGACAGTCGCAAAGGGCGACACGGTGAAGACTGGAAAGCTACTGACAGATGGCTCGGCTTCTTTGCCAGAGTTATTCAAATACGGTGGTCAAGAAGTAACACAGGACTACATCATTTCGGAAGTCAACAAGATATACGAGCTACAGGGCGTGACGATTGCTCGTAAACACATTGAGTTGATTGTGAAGCAGATGATGTCTCGAATGAAGATTACTCACTCGGGTGAGAGTCGCTTTACGGTAGGGGAGGTGATTGAGGAATGGATTATTGCCGAAGAGAATGCCAAACTTAAAGCCGAAGGTAAAGAATTAGCCAAAGCCGATCGGTTAATTCTCGGCATTACAGAAACTTCACTTTCTCGCAAGAGTTTCTTGTCAGCCGCTTCATTCCAAAACACTACTCGGGTTTTGATTAACGCTGCCGTAAAAGGCAGTCACGATAATTTGACTGGTCTTATGGAGAACGTGATTATTGGTAAACTCATACCCGCGGGTACTGGTTTTGCTGGCAGTGAGAAATTCAACCTCATCAAGAAAATTCAAGCTGACTAAAGTCTAGTTGCCCATTCAAAAAACAAAGCCACTCAGTCTGAGTGGCTTTGTTTTTTGAATGGGCAACGGCTATTTTTTAATTATAGCACATTTTTACAAAAAAAGCAAATAACATCGTGCGTTTGCTAAACATCGCGTATAATACACATGTTTATGTCTGATGCTGTACAGCAAATTAAAGACCGGCTAAGTATTTTGGATGTTGTTTCGCCTTACGTTGAGTTGCATAAGGCGGGTAAAAATTTCAAAGGTAAATCACCATTTACCAACGAAAAAACTCCGTCTTTTTACGTCTCACCCGATCGTGGTATGTACTACTGTTTTTCTACTAACCAAGGTGGAGATATGTTTACTTTTATTCAGACGATGGAAGGGGTGGATTTTAAGGAAGCCCTTAGGATTTTAGCAGAAAAGGCCAGAGTCGAATTGACGCCAGTGTCTGCTGCTAAGCAAACCCAACGGGAGCGATGGTATGCGCTGTTGGAGACGGTGACGATGTTTTATGTAAATCAGTTGCGACAAAACGAAATGGCAATGACTTATCTAAAAGAGCGCGGGGTGTTGGCTGATACCATTGCGAGTTGGCGGATTGGCTATGCGCCCGGGCCACCCACAGCGGGTTGGCGTACGACTAGAGAATATCTCTTAAGTAAAGGTTTTTCGGAGGCGGAATTAGCGCAGGTGGGACTGACCAAGACAGCTGAAGATGGTAAAGAACCCTATGATGTTTTTCGCAACCGGATTATGTTTCCGTTGTTTGATCAAGGGGGGCGAGTGGTGGCTTTTTCGGGTCGGACATTGGATAAAGGTCCAGATGTGCCAAAGTATGTAAATTCCCCAGAGACAGAATTGTACAAAAAATCAGAACTTCTTTATGGCTACGATCGAGCCAAGAGCGGAATTCGTCAGATGGATTTTTCGCTTTTGGTAGAAGGGCAGTTTGATGTAGTGATGAGTCACCAAGCCGGATACCGCAACACAGTGGCGGTATCGGGAACGGCTTTGACACAATTTCACGTACAGTTATTGGAACGGCTTTCGCCTAAAGTGGTGCTCGCACTCGATGCTGATAAGGCAGGTGTGTCCGCTGCCAAACGAGCAGCTGACATTATGTTGCGACGCGGTATGGATGTGAAAGTGGCGCGCCTACAGATGAAAGACCCTGCTGATTTAGTTAGAGAAGATCCTAAATTATTTAAGAATGCTGTCGGTTCGTCTGGGCATATAATTGAATGGTTGTTGGAGCAGTTGTTGGCACTTGATTTAGCGCCGCGAGTTTTGAAATTGCGTGCTCGCGAAGAAGTCTTACCTTTTATTGCTATTTTGTCTAATAAAATTGATCAGGAACATTTTGAACAAGTAGTCGCAGCGGCACTCGGTACGACAGCCGCCGCTGTGCACTACGAAGTGGAGCGTCTATTGGAAACTTCTAGCAAAGCCGAAGCGATGATGATCAAAAGTCCGAATGTAATTAAAGCAGATACCACCCAGCCAGAAGCCGAAACAAAAACTCGGGTTGATAAATTACAGACTTATTTAATCAGTGTCAGGTCTTTGTTTCCAGAAACAACAGCCAAGCGTCTCGGGGAAGCGGTGGCAGAAATTATGGGTTGTTCGGTAGCTGAGATGGAAGCTAATTTATCGAGTGTCGTTCAGGCCGAAGTGATTTTTCGGGCAGAAGCGGAATCTATCACACGGTCAAGAATTGTCTTTGAATCTGAGGTGTTAAATGCTCTGAATCATTTGCGTCTGCTAATGGCAAAACGAAAAATGACAGTAGCCAAACTAACTATGCAGGAAGCGGAATTGGAAGGAGACGAGACAAAAATCGCGGCGGCACTAAAACTAGTAGAGCAAGCACAGCAGACCTTGCGTCAACCTGACTATGAGTTGAGCTGGCTAGTGGGAGGTGAGAAATAGTCTGGACATTTTTGATTTTTTCTGTATAGTGTGGACACTATGGCGATCAAAAAAGCCACAAAAAAAACAAACAAAAAAACGGCCAAAACCGTAACAAAAAAAATCAGCAGACCAGCCAAAAAGGCAGTGGTGACTAAAACTAAAGCAAAAGCCAGACCGGTAGTTAAAAAAGATACAAAAGTAAGCAAAAAGCCGGTTAAAGCGGCTGGGAAGGCTGTGTCGCGTGTAAAAACCAATCTCAAAAAAGCGCCGGTTACCAACCCAAAAAAGGCGGTAGTAAAAAAAGTAACAGTTAAAAAAACCAACACCAAGCCAAAGACACTTACTAAAAGCGAAAAGATTCTTGAGCTCAAAGCGTCAGAGCTAATGCAGCTTGGTCGAGAGCGCGGGTATGTAACTTACGATGAGTTGCTACGCTCATTTCCAGAAATCGAGAAAGACATTTCTTTTTTGGATGTGCTTTACGAACGATTCGCTACGGCTGGCATTGATGTTCTCCAGAGTGGAGGTATGCTGGGTGATGACCCGAGCATTGATATCATCGCTCAGAAAAACGCCTTCAAACGCAGTGACAGTGGCTATGATTCAATTCAAATGTACTTACGCGAAATTGGACAGTACCCACTCCTCAGCGCTCATGAGGAGCGAGTGTTGGCAAAGCGGATTGTCGAGGGTGATGAAGAGGCACGTAATCTTTTAGCGCGCGCTAACCTACGTCTGGTTGTTTCTATTGCCAAAAAATATGTTGGTCGGTCGCCGGATTTAACTTTACTTGATCTTATTCAAGAAGGTAACCTCGGCCTTTTTAAGGCGGTTGATAAGTTTGATTTTACCAAAGGTTTTAAGTTTTCAACTTACGCCACGTGGTGGATCCGCCAAGCTATCACCCGCGCTCTGGCTGACCAATCGCGCACCATTCGCATTCCGGTTCACATGGTAGAGACAATGGCTAAATACAAACAAGTGTCACGCCGGTTGGCGCAGGATTTGGGTCGTGACCCAATGCCGGAAGAAGTTGCTACTGAAATGGGAGTAGAGGTAGAAAAAATCTACCAAATAGAAAAAATCTCACAGGATACTATCTCGCTGGAGTTACCAGTTGGTGATGATGATGACCGCTCCAGTCTGTCTGATTTCATTGCTGACGATAAAATAATTTCGCCCGACCAAGAAGTCGCCCACAGCATTTTGACTGATCAGATTACTGAAATCTTAGACACGTTATCAGAAAAAGAACGTAAAATCCTGGAAATGCGTCACGGTCTACTCGACGGTACTTACCACACACTAGAAGAAGTTGGGAAGGAGTTTGGGGTGACTAGAGAGCGAATTCGTCAGATTGAAGCTAAGGCCCTGGAAAAAATCAGACAACACGACAAAGCTAGGCGGCTGAAGTCATACTAAAGTGCCGTTTTCAATGGAGTCTAGGGCGGGTTTTTATCTGACAAGACTTATCGGGTGTTTATTTTTATCGACTTAAAAATAAAGACGTGCTAGAATTTGGTGGTGAAACATCAAGTATCCAAAGATATTGTTGTGGCTGGACTAATCACAGATCAAGAAGATCGGGTCTTGATAGTAAAACCAGCTCATAAAGACGGGTGGATTTTTCCGGGCGGGTATGTTGAGGTGGGTGAGGCACCAAGCCAAGCGTTTCAGCGCGAGATGATCGCTGAGATTGGTGTCGATGTGTCTCCGCAAGTACGTTTGCTTAGTATTGATTACCGTGGTCAAAATGACGAATACGTCATGTTTATTTTTGCTGGTGGTGTGTTCACAGAAGAAATGAAAAAAGCGATTAAGTTGCCTCCGCAATTATTGGAGCATCGTTTCGTCGCTCCGGAGGAAGCGCTCAGCTTGTTGCGTCCTAACAGCGCTAGACGGCTAATGCCTACACTGGAAGCGCGCAGGCAAACTGGTATCGCTTATTTAGAACATCAAGAACTCCTGTAGGTCGATTTGGTCTTTGGATCGAATTGGTCTCCAGGTGTTTTTGTTTTTTATTTTCAGAGCAAACATTAAATAAAAATAAAACATAAATACTCAATATGGTAATAATTGCAAGCATCATCTTTTTGGTGGGCTATATTCTCATCACCCTAGAACACTACTGGAAGATCAATAAATCAATCACAGCCACGGCTTTAGCAGCTATTTTGTGGGGTGGAATCGCCCTCACTACTTATGATCATGATGCGATTGAAAGTGCTCTCCATTATATCTCTGGAGAAACTTTTTCGCTAATAGTTTTTCTCTTGGCAGCGATGACTCTGGTTGAAATACTGGTGCATTATCGGTTTTTTGACTTACTGCGAGCAAAATTATTCGGATTGGGCCTGGAAGACCGGTCGCAGTTTATTGTGATTTCAATTATCACTTTTTTCTTATCGGGAATTATCGATAACCTCACCACTACGATTGTGATGGTCCAGATTGCGAGAAGGTTTTTCAAAGGAAAAAATTTGTTGATAGCGGCGGGGGCGATTGTAGTTGCTGCTAATGCCGGAGGCGCTTTTTCTCCAGTGGGGGACGTTACTACCATCATGCTTTGGTTGGCTGGTAAGTTTACAGCGTTAGAGATTATTCTTTGGGGGTTTTTACCAGCGCTATCAATCTTTATAGTTAGCACCTTATTATTTTTGCGTCAGATTGTTGGTGATACACCGGACGAGAAACCGGTTACACACGAAGTTGTGAATCTAACTCGCTCGGAAAAGGTGGTTATCATTGCGGCCTTTGCTTCGTTCGCACTACCACCCTTGGTTAAACTCATTGGACTACCACCTTTTATGGGACTATTATTAGGTGTTGGTTTGGTTGGTTTGATTATTGGCTGGTTCGCCAATATGAGTACTCGGGAATCGCATTTGGCCGTTGATATTGAGAAGTTACTCTCTAAAACCGACATATCTAGTCTGTTGTTTTTTATTGGTATTTTATTTGCGGTCGGGGCACTTGGTTTTCTTGGTATTCTCGACTCAATTTCTAACTCCTTATTTGGTGCCAATCCAGGGACATCGCAGTTGATTATCGGCAGTATCGTACTCGGTGCGTTATCGGCGATTTTTGACAACATTCCATTGACCGCTGCGGCGATAGATATGTTAGAGATTGAAGATTTCCGAATTTGGGTACTCTTAGCTATCTGTGTTGGTACAGGAGGATCGATGTTGGCTATTGGTTCCGCGGCCGGGGTAGTAGCGATGGGTATGGTTAAGGAATTGACTTTTGTGCAGTATCTTAAAATTGCTACTATTCCAGCAGCGGCTGGTTTTGTGACTGGAATTGCGGTTTGGTACGTACAGTTTCTTTTATTCTAGGGGTTTGTTGGAAAAAGTGCCGCTTTTAGAAAGACCCCCACGGGGTCTTTCTAAAAGCGGCACTTTCAGTTAAATCTGTTATCATGAACTGAAATATGACTAATAAAAATACCCACGAAGCTGATTTTTTAGAGGCTCTTAATAGTCTTAATGCCAAACAGCGCCAGGCGGTAGAGACGATTGAAGGACCAGTTTTAGTGGTAGCTGGCCCAGGCACTGGTAAAACGCAAATCCTAGCTTTACGCTTAGCCAACATTCTCTACCGGACTGATCTGCAACCGGAGAATGTTCTAGCCCTGACCTTTACTGAATCGGGTGCTAAGGCGATGCGCGAACGCTTGCGTCGATACTTGGGACCGCTGGCTTACCGTGTGCCGATTTTTACTTTTCATGGTTTTGCTAGTCGGCTCATCACAGAGTACCCAGAGTCCTTCCCGCGGATTATCGGCGGTCGACCCGCTACTGATATTGAGAAAGTTGATTTAATTGAAACGATTCTTGAAGACACCGCGTTTTCTGTTTTGCGACCGCTGGGCAATCAGACTCACTATGTACCAACGCTACTTAAGATGATAAGTGAATTAAAACAATCTTATATCTCACCCACGGCTTTAAGTGTCATCATCGCTAAGCAAGAAGCTGATTTTAGTAAAGTTGAAAAATTCCATAAAGGCGGAGCGCATAAAGGGAAAGTGCGAGGTGAATACAGTACACTGGAGCGCGAGCTGGCAAAAAATCGAGAACTACATAGCGTCTATCTGCGGTATGAGGCCGGATTGCGCTCGCTGCGTTGGTATGACTTTGACGATATGCTTAACGAAGCGATAGAGGCGTTGACTGGCGATATAGATCTTTTGCGTAATCTCCAAGAAACCTACCAGTATATTTTGGCGGATGAACACCAAGACGTTAATGGCGCACAAAATAAAATCTTAGAGTTGCTTTGTAATTTTCACGATCAACCCAACATTTTTGTGGTGGGTGATGAGAAACAAGCCATCTATCGTTTTCAAGGGGCTTCCTTAGAAAATTTCCTTTACTTTACTACGGTTTTTCCTGATACGGTGCAAATTAGTCTTACCGACAACTACCGCTCTGGGCAGAAGATTCTTGATTTGGCACAAGCGTTAATCACTGTACCGGACGAAACAATGATGCGTTTACGGACGCCGCTCCTAGCTAAAACTACTGACCCCGGAGAAATTTCCTGGCGACATTTCTCACACCAAGCGGTGGAAGATGACTGGATTGTCGATGCCATCAAGAAAAAAATAGACGCGGGTACAGCCCCCTCCGAAATCGCTGTCATTTTACGGACAAACCAGGAAGTTGAAAATTTCTCGGTTCGCTTGCGACAGGCAGGTTTTCCGGTGGAAGCGTCAGCTGAAGGGGATATTTTGCAACACCCAATATTACAAACCAGCGAAGGTTTGTTGCAGGCGGTACTAACCGAAGCCGACGAAAGTGCTTTGGTTTGTGTTGTGCAGGGAGCTTACTGGGGTTTGTCGACAGCTGATATCGTTAAATTATTAAGCGCTCGTTCTTACGAGACGTCACTAGCACTACTGCTGACGTCTGAAGCGCGGATTAAAGATTTAGGATTGAGTGAACCAGAAAAGGCCCTTAACATTATGAAAGTTATCACTGAAGCCAGAGCGCGAGCGGTCTATGAACCACCGCAACGCGTGGTGCAATATCTGCTCGAAGCTAGTGGTCTGCTTACGCATGTGATGGCTAATGATCCAATTGCCGGGGCTAGAGTAGTCCGTCGGATTTATGATGAAATCGAAGCGATGGTTAGCCGCGATGGCGTTAGTACCTTAGGGGCGGTAAGGAAACTTCTGGCCACTCGGCGTACTTATAACTTACCAATGGTGGCACCGTACATCGTAACCAGTCGGACAGCACTAAAGATAATGACCGCCCATAAGGCTAAAGGATTAGAGTTTGCGGTAGTTTTTGTCCCGCATTTACAAGATGCTCGCTGGAGTGGGAAAGCCCAGCGTCAGGCATTTAAGGTACCCCTTGATAAATACACAGCCGATTTTGCCGTTGATCCAATTGACGATGAACGCCGTCTTCTCTACGTGGCGTTTACGCGTGCCAAAAAAGAACTGCATCTTTCTGCTTCCGCCCAGTCCATTCAAGGTAAAGACACCACCACGTTTCGTCTCATTACAGAACTTTGTGACCAAAAACAACTGATACCAACCGATGTTAGTGAGTTTGAAAATGAATTCTCACCCGTCGCGTCTCTGGTGAGTGTTAAGCAAACTGACCAGTCAGCTACTCGGGCATTATTGCAAACACTTCTTTTAGAGCGAGGTTTGTCAGCAAGTTCATTTAATAATTTACTTGCCAATCCGTGGGATTTTCTTTTTGATAATTTGTTGCGAGTGCCCACAACAAAACCCTTACATTTACAATTTGGCACAGCTCTGCATCAGGTGTTAGACAAGACAACTAAGCAACACACGACGACCGGAGTCTGGCCCGAAAATACAGATTTGCTCAAATGGCTTAAAACTGAGTTACATCGTTTACCAATTACCACTTCTGAATACACACAGCTACATGAGAAGGGAAGCGTGATGCTAGTGAGATATCTTGAACATCTTAAACAGACCGCAGCTACAGTGACTCGCGAGGAATTAAAGTTGCAGGCGAAGTTAGAACTGACCCTGCCGGAGATTCCAGAAATTTTGCTTACCGGCAAGATGGATCGGGTTGATTTTGCTACTGATGGGCAGGCCCTTCGGGTCTTAGACTACAAGACCGGAAAACCCAAAACTCGCGGGGAGATTTTGGGTGAGACCAAAAATAGCGACGGTAATTATCTACGCCAAGTTCAATTCTATGTACTGTTGCTGTCTCGGCAGGAAGATGAGCGTTTACACACAGACGAGACCGTAATTTCTTTTGTAGAGCCACTGAAAAATGGTTCTATTAGAGAAGAATCTTTTAAGATCACAGCCCTAGAAATAGACCAGCTTAAGACCACAATCAAACAGGTTGTCCAAGAATTTTGGAGTGGTGATTTTCTTAACAATGAAGAATTGGCTGGTGCCAGCAAACACGCCGTGTTGGCGGAACAGTGGCTTAGGCGCAATTGTCCCTAGAGAGGAACGCTTACTTAGTTAGCTGGCTACTTCTCTGTACATGACATTATGGAGTAAACCAGCGAATGAAAAAACCGGCAACTGCCGGTTTTTGAGATTTTTTAGAGCCAGATGTTACTGAGGAGAAGCTGGAGCGGGTGGGGGAGTGGCAGCGCCACCAGCTAGTTGTGCCAATAGACTGTCGATAATTCCTTTCATAACAGCATAGGGTTGAGCGCCGTTGATGGCTTCCATTTGGTTGCCGACAATTATGAATGACTGTGGAGTTCCCTGAACACCCGCCTGTATACCATCAGCGATCGAAGCCTCCAAGACAGTTCTTTGTCTGCCAGAGTCTAGGCAACTTAAAAGTTCGGCGCGGGGTACACCAGCCACTTCGGCGTAGACTGGTAATTGAGCAACGTCGATTCTCTCACCAGCTTCTCGACCAAAGAATAAATTGTCAGTAAATTTCCAAAAAGCTTCGTTGCCACCTACTTCACCGACACAAAGCGCAGTTTCCGAGATTCTTTCGGAATTGGGGTGAAGTTGGGTGATGGGAAATTGCCGATATACCCACGCTACGTTACCGTTGATACCGTACTCGCTCATAATGCGGTGCATTGTCTCGTGAAATTGCTTACAAAAAACACATTCATAGTCTGAATACTCGACAATTAAAATCGGGGCGTTAGGATTACCTTTAATAAAATCGGTCTCGTCTACTGGTCTGATTTGGCCAGTAGCTTGGGGTGCGGTGGCTGGCTGAGGAGCGGCAGTGGGGGCGGTGGCTACTCTGGTTCCGCCTAGTCCACTAAAGTAAATAGCTAAAGCAATCAAGCCAAAACCAGCTACGATGGCGATCGGTATAACAACAGAATTTTGATTATTATTGGGTGTAAAGTTTGGTTCCATAGTGTATTTTTTGATTTAAGATTAATTTTACCTATCTCAATGTTTACATTCTAACACGATTTATTTTTTGGCGATGGTATACTGTTGACTAAATATGGACATAATCACCGCCCTGATACTGGGCTTACTGCAGGGAATTACTGAGTTTTTGCCGATTTCTTCCTCGGGTCACCTGATGATGGTGCGCGATTTTCTAAACATCGATGATGTTAATGGTTTTGCAGTAGACGCTGTTTTGCACTTAGCAACGACATTAGCCGTTATCACCTATTTTCGGGCGGAGCTGTGGGTGCTTGTGCAGACGCTGATTCGTAAATTGGGACGACTGCCCACTAACGAAAAAGATGCGACACTTCTTTATGCCTTGTTGGTCGGTACCATTCCAGGGGTAATTCTCGGGATGTTGCTGGAGGAGTTTATGTCTACTTTCGAGCGAGCGTTGCTCGTGGCAGGCGTGCTTTTTCTTTCCGCCTTATTTTTTATGTACGCGGAGTGGCGTTACCATATTAAGCCACCGAATGGTAGCATCACCGTTCGCCGCGGCTTTTTGATTGGTATTTTTCAGGCCTTGGCATTGATTCCGGGATTTTCCCGATCCGGAGCCACTTTGGCAGGCGGAATGTTGGTGGGTTTGTCTCGTTACGAAGCGGCACGGTTTTCTTTTTTGTTAGCAATTCCGATTACGCTTGGAGTGGGCACCAAAAAACTAATCGATCTAATTATCATTGGTGAAACTGTGAATTGGGGTCCGGTTGCCGTAGCGGCGGTGGTTAGCTATGTAGTAGCAATTATCGTTATCCACTTTTTCCTAGACTTTATTCGTAAATACACGTTGTGGCCATTTATTTGGTACAGTATTATTTTGGCGATTTTCGTCGCGTACGTGTCTTGGTTTCTTTAGAATTGTAGGGAATGAGTTAGGACCGCGTCGTCTTTAGTTTCCCAAGTAGTAGTATCTATCGGTATTTCTCGTTTTCTACTACCGTCTTTAAATTTTAGATGCCCGTGTTGGCGAGCGTAATCAAAAAGCTTTTTCGTCACGCGTACATCTTGCTCGCAATAGGTTTTGATGTCTTCAATTTTACCTTCACGCCACCAGCGCACAGCGGTTAATCCATGAGCCGATTTGGTCGCGCCAACAGTAGCTTCAGCGATGGAGTCCAAACGCAAGCGTCGGCCGAGGGATTTTTTTACCGCCTCTAATAAATCAATACTTTTGATGGCAAACAAATCACCCGGATAGTATTTATTAAGGAGTGGAATATCAAAATGGTTTGTATTAAAACCAACGAGAGCATCAGCATTTTCAATGAGAGGCCAAGCCTGACTCAGCTCATCGACAGTAACGGTTGTGTAGCGGTCGGTCTCGCTATCATAAAAAGATCCAACTGAGATAGAAAGAGCGCTCGGATCACTACTGCCGACATCTTGAAAAGTATTCTGAGTTTCTAAATCAAAAATGAGGTAACGCATGAAGCTTAGGTTTGTTCAATCAAAAATGTAATTAAAGACTCAATGGAGCCAGTCTCGGTGAGATTTAAATCTAGGTTTTTTAGAACAAACTGCCCAGCCGCCAACTCTGATTCTCCAACCACAATGGCGTATTTTACACCACTAGTTGCCGCGTCAGCAATTTTTTTACCCAATTTTTTGGTACCAAAATCGACACCGGTTTTTATGCCACGAGCGCGGAAAAGAAGAGCTAATTTTTCACTGGGAAGGGAATTGACTGGTTCGGCTGGGATAATCATTAAAGTGGGAGCGGTGATGGTTACGTTTTTCGGTAAGAGTTGGTGTGAAATCAAAAAATCACGCATCGTGACATCTCCCATTCCAAAACCGACTGCCGCCACGGCTTCCGAGCTAAACATTGCAGTTAGACTGTTGTATCGGCCGCCACCCATGAGGGAACGGTTATTTTCTGGATGATTATCAACGACCTCAAAAATCATACCCGTGTAATAATCAAAACCACGGGCAATCGTGCGGTCAATTTTGACATTTGTAACTCCCAGCTCTTTTAGATCGTTGAGTAAAGGATGGGTAACATTTGGGGTTTCGAGCAAGTTTAGCACTTGTTCAGCTAGTACATTGTTTCCCTTAAGAATAGTCGTGAGCTCTTGGCGATAGGTGGCATCAGTGATTTTGCGTTTGCGATCGGTTAGGCGTGTGATGTCATTTATAGTGTTGGCGTCAGTGATGCCGAGTGCTTGGTAAGCGGCAGTCATTTCGGCGCGGTCATTTACGAGGATGGTAAACATCTCGGAAGTGGCGCCAAAATCAATTAAGATTTGGTGAGCCAAAAGTAAAATTTCAATATCAGCCAGGCGGTCAGTGACACCAAAAAGATCGCAGTTTAATTGCCAATGTTCACGCAAGCGACCCCGTTGGGGTCTTTCGTAGCGAAACAGGTTTGGTATGGCGTACCAGCGTAGCGGGAAGCATAAATCGCGCGCCCGGGCGGCGACTAAACGCGCCGCCGTCGGAGTCATTTCCGGTCGCAGGGTGACCGCACGCTCGCCCCGATCAATGAAGGTGTAAGTCTGTTCGTTGACAATTTCAGCGTTGACAGCTCCTTTATTTTTGTAAAGTTCAGCCGGCTCTAAGACTGAGGCATCGTAGCGAGCAAAGCCAAAACTCTCGGCGGTTTTACTCCAGGTTTTGATTATGTAACTCAAAATTGCCAAATCTTCAGGGTAAAAATCACGAACCCCCTTGTAAGGAGCGGTGGAGAGTTTTTCTTCGTTCATAGTAGCTAATTTTAGGTGAGCAGCAAGGGGAATGCAAGTTTTAATCGGTTAGCAGTGATGCTGGTTGGTTTAGGTCACGCAAGCGTTCATCGGTAGCTTTTTGAATGATGGCTTGTAAGCCGCGCGGGTCAGGTAATCCGGTTGAAGTAAAGGCAGAGTCGGCAGCACTCGCTGTTTGCGCGCGGATTGTGCCGAAGTTTAGGAAGGTTGGTATAACGCCACTGATTAGCACTTTGATGTCTTGCAGGCGTTCCAGACGAAAACTGCTCACTTTGCGGTTGAAGAAGTGTATTTGATCAATCACTAGCAAACGACGATTAGTCACTACCCACAAATCGAGATAATAATGAGTCCAGATAGTGAAGGCGGAAAGGAGGCAAAAGATTATCCAGACGATGATGAAGTAAGATGATAGAACTAAGTATTCTGAGAAAATATTTAAGGTTTCGGGTAGGTTGGGAATAAAAGCCGCTACTACCATCACAAATAAAGGTGCCAGTAACATAACAAGGACACCGAACAATTCAGAAAATAGAATAAACCAGTGCTTGCGAACAGTCTGTAGGATTTCTTCATTGGGCTCGAGTTGGATTTTTTCTAGAAGCATAGGTAAGCGAGTTTTTAATTAATAAAGAACGTTAAAATACCAAGCAAGCCGATTAAGGGTAGGGTAGTGACGAGATAAACAATGTAGGTCAAGCGGGACACTTTGTCGTCAATGCTGTATTGCTGCCAGTGGTAGTACAAAATTATTGTAAAAACAGTGTACAAACCCGCTACTAGATAAAAACCGATGAGGACAATTGAATCAAGCGGAAGGTCAAATGATGGTGTAAAAAACATAAACGACATAAATGATTTTTCTCGCCTGTTTATTGTAACACTAATTGTGAGTAACGCAGTGTTCCAAATTGGTCTGTTTGGGTATGGCAACGGAAGCCGTAGTTAAGGGCTAGGCTTGTTATGGTTTCAGTTTGTTCGGGTTCGTGTTCTAGCCATAATTCACCGTGCGGGTTAAGCCAGTGTGGGGCTTCGATAATTATTTTTTCAATTATAGCCATTCCACCGCTTCCGCCGTAGAGAGCCAGCGGTGGTTCGTATTTGATTACGCTGGTGGCGGTGCGCTTCAAGGAAGCATCAATATAAGGTGGGTTGCTCACAATCAAATCAAAAGTTGGCTGGTCAAGGATGGGTGTAAACAGGTCGCCCACAAAAATCTGGTAACGATTTTTTTCTAATTTATTAAAGGCGCAGTTTTTTTCAAGGGTGGCGCTATGTCTGTTTTCTAGTTCGACAAAAGTTATAGCGGCAGAGGTAAATTCTTTACCTAGCGCTATTCCAATGCAGCCGCTACCCGCTCCCAGGTCTAAAATATTTTTTGGCGAATATTTTCTTTTTCTAAAGGAGGTGATTAGTTCGTTTACCCAATATTCTGTTTCGGGACGAGGGATGAGGGGGTGAGAGTCCAACCAGATTGTAGTATTGAGAAACGGCAAATGACCAATCAGATAAGCTAAGGGTTCACCAGCTTTCAGACGAACACAATCGGCTTCGTACTCAGCGCCGCTTTGTCCATTATATTTTTCTTGTAATAACCATTTCATTTCTTGTTCGATCGTAATTTTCATAACGGTTGTTTTTAGCGAAGAGTTATCTGATGTGGTTTGATTATATACATTTTTACTAAGAGTTGCTCACAGTTGATATGGTGAGTCTGGCACTTTTTTTGTTACACTAGTTAAAGTATGAAAAAGAACACCAAGTTATACGAAACCGTAGCGACCCTGATGGCACCCGGTAAGGGCATCCTCGCGGCTGATGAAAGTGATGCCTCAGCCGGCAAACGGTTGGCGTTAGTACATTTACCAAACAAACCAGAGAATCGTCAAGACTTTCGTGAGTTATTATTTACCGCACTAGGGATTGAAAAGTATATTTCTGGAGTAATAATGTACGATTCCTCAATTCGTAATTTTACCGATGGTGGGACACCGTTCCCAGATGTGCTCACTGCTAAGGGTATTGTTCCTGGGATTAAGGTTGATAAAGGCACTACGGATTTGCACGGTTTTAAGGGAGAAGTTGTTACGCAGGGTCTGGATGACCTTACGGCTCGTTTGGAAGAATATTATGACTTGGGGGCACGTTTCGCTAAGTGGCGCGCGGTCGTGACGATTGATGAGGAAGACACTCCCACCGATGCCGCAATTACTATGAATGCTATTATGTTGGCACGTTACGCACAGCTCGCGCAGGCGGCTGGAATTGTGCCAATGGTTGAACCGGAGGTAATTTTTGCTGGCGACCATTCTATTGTACGAGCGGAACAGGTAACCACTCGTACTTTACAGATACTATTTCAGACTCTGATGAACTACCGAGTTGATTTAGAGGGATTAATCCTCAAATCATCGATGGTTTTAGCGGGAGATATGGCGAGTGAGCAATCTTCACCCGAAGCAGTGGCCAATGCCACACTACGGACTTTTCATATGTCAGTACCGCACGAAGTTGGTGGTATCGTGTTTTTGTCGGGTGGTCAGACACCGAAGCGCTCCGTTGAAAATCTGAATGCCATCGTTAAATTAGGAGAACAGCCGTGGCCTATCACTTTTTCTTATTCGCGCGCGCTCGAGGAGCCAGTTTTGATGGCCTGGCAAGGTAAGCCAGAAAATATACCAGAAGCTCAAGAAATGCTTCGCTATGCCGCTGAGATGAATAGTTTGGCTAGTCAGGGTAAGTACGATGCCCGCAGTGACACTAAGCTAAAGTAAAAGAGGCAGGCCAAACAAAAGAAATAAAAAACTGCCCACCGTACGGTGGGCAGTTTTTTATTTCTTTTGTTTGTAGACAGTGTGGGCTTGGGCGATCGGGTTAAACTTTTTAGTTTCGTACTTTTTACTCGGATCTTTTTTTGATTTGTTGTTGTAACGCGTGTAATAAACGTGTCCTTTACCGACACCTTTTTTATCGCCAACGGAGACGAGTTTAATCAATAAATCTTGTGACATAATGTCGCTAACGATAGCAAATTGGTAGCGATTAGTCAACAAAATGTCGATTTTTTAGCAAATATACTGGCAGAGTGATTTACTGCAAAAAGTAAGGTTGTCAGCAGTCTAAAAGTGGTCATGATGTAAATTTTAACAAAAATTCAACCACCTCATACGAGGTGGTTGTGAGAGCACTTAGCTTTCTCTTTGGGGTGTGAAAATGGTGAGGAACATACTGCCATCAGTTTGGTCGGGGCCGCTGATACTAATATCGTACGGTTTTACACCAAAAAGCTCAGCTGTCTTGATAAGGTTCTCAGCAAGAAAGTGGCGAATTTCCTTAGCTTCTATCCGCATGTCGTTTAGAATCTCTTTATCGAAGACATAACCATCTTCTGTACAAACCGCGTTGATTACAGTGCTGTTTGGAGCAACCTTGTAGTGCCTCACACAGATTGGTACACCACAGAGCGTGCCCAGGCGCTTGATTTCCACCATCGCTATCTCCTTTAAGTTCTGGTAAGAAATGAACCTCAAATATAACATTTTTTACTACACAAACAATCAGGTAAAACACATTTTTTGAGTATGATGTTTGCGATTTGAAACAAGATTTCTTCAGATTTTAGGATCGTAGGCAAGTAAGGTCAGACAAAATTTTGCAGAAAATCCGGTTTACTGTTTACAATTAAGGTTTTGTGTAAGTTAATCCGCAAAACCAGTTTGGTTTTTAAGGGTGTTTGTGGTAAAATACCCGCGCAAATCGCCGGCTGGTGGTTTGTAGTTTTTCATGTTTTCACTCATTCCGACCGTCTACGCCGCTCAAGAAGCCGGGATTCAAGTCTCATTAAGACCTTATGTGCTTGGTGAATTCTTCGGTGTGCCAATCACCGCTACATTATTGACGACTTGGTTGACAATGATTTTGATAATCAGCTTGGCTTTTCTTATAAAACAACGACTAGCATTAGTGCCGGGTAAATTACAGAGTGCCACCGAAGTGCTGGTGGGTGGTGTCTACAACTACATGGCTGAAGTTTTGGAGAGTCGTCAGTTGGCTCTTAAATATTTTCCGATCGTGATGACGATATTTATTTTTGTGTTGGCCCTCAACTGGGCAGGGTTGTTGCCGGGGGTGGCGGCCATCGGGTTGTTGTACGAAGGTGGTCTTAAGCCATTGTTATATCCAGCCAATACCGACCTCAACATCACAATTGCTTTTGCGATTGTCGCTTTCCTGACTGTTCAAACCGCTGGTTTTGTAACTCTAGGAATCTTTAAATATGCTGGTAAGTTTATTAATTTTTCCTCACCGCTAGCTTTTATTATTGGTATTATTGAGCTTATTTCCGAACTAGCGCGTCTAATCTCCTTTTCCTTCCGTCTTTTTGGTAATATCTTTGCCGGCAAGACGCTTTTGGTGGTAATTGTTTTCTTTATCCCGTATGTTGTGCCGGTGCCAATAATAGCTTTTGAGGTTTTTGTTGGTCTGATTCAGGCTTCTATTTTTGCAATTTTAACTTTGTTCTTCATTAAACTCGCGGTGGCAGAACCGCATTAGTGCTAGTGGATAATCACGAGTCCCGTTAAAAACAACAATGGGCGTGACTCGTAACTTGTCCAGTAGGAATTAAAAATTATAACTTAAATTAAAAACAATCATTATGAATGAAGCTGAAATTGCTCTTCAGGTTACACAAATCAACGCTGAAGCCATAAAATCAATCGCAATGGCGTTGGCGGCTGGTATCGGTGTACTCGGTCCGGGTATTGCTATCGGTATGTTGGTTTCACGAGCCCTTGAAGCTATCGGACGCAATCCAGAAGCCGCACCAAAGATTCAAGCCACAATGCTTATCGGTATTGCTTTCGTCGAAGCGCTTGCCATCTTTGCTTTGGTGGTAGCGTTCGTCATTAAGTTCGCCTAAATGGTTGATGTCAGTACCGTTCCGCGATCGGTGAATCTCACTTATTTCAGAATTAGTCTCTTGGCAAAAATCATTTAAATTAAACCTCACTTATGGAAGACATTATCAATGCTTTTGGCATCGACCGGCGTCTCATTGCTATCCAGCTTATAAACTTCACCATCCTGGTGTTGGCTTTAGGGTATTTGCTGTATCGACCAATCCTTAAACTGCTTAACGAGCGGGAAGAAAAAATCGCGCAAGGACTTAAAGATGCGGAGGAAGCAAAAAGTTTCAAAGCTAATGCTGCCCTAGAAAAGCAGAATGTACTAACCGCTGCTCATCAGGAAGCCGAGGCGGTGGCGGGAAGAGCCAAAGCTGCCGCTGACGCAAAGACGGCTGAAATGCTGGCTTTAGCGGAGGTTAAGGCAGCCGAATTGGTAAAAAACGCCGAGCTAAAAAGTGCCGTTCTTAAGGAACAAGCCCTGAAAGAAAGTGAGAGAGAAGTGGCCCAGCTGGCGATTTTAGCCGCTGAAAAAATCTTGCGCGAACGAGCTAATGGTTAAGCTAGTTATATGAAAAACGTTTACGCAACTGCCTTAGTAGAAAATATCTTAGCTGGAGTTAGCCCTGAAACAGCTCTAGCTAATTTAAAGATGCTTTTGCAAAGTCGGGGACACTCGCGTTTGTGGTCGCAGATACTAAAGACAGCCAAGCGCGAGTTAGTTAATAAACTAGAAAGGACCTCGCCTCAAGTCGTAGTTGCCGATGCTGACCATAAGCACTTAGACGTTGCTATCAAGGAAGCTCTGACTCTCCTGGGGGCTACTGACGAGTCGTATCTTGTTAAAATTGATAAAACTCTTGGCGGCGGCTTTTCATTGCGAGTGCGGGGTCAGCTTATCGACAAGAGTTATAAACGGACTCTAATCAACCTTTACGAGAAGATTACCAAGTAAACCAAAACCCTATCCACTTAAAATTATTAATTACGCAAAAAATTTATGAGTACTGTAATTATTGACCGTATTAAAAAAGAGATTGAGTCACTTAACGTAACTGCCAAACCAGAAGAGGTGGGGGTAGTAGTTTCGGTGGGTGATGGTGTGGCTGAAATTGAAGGTCTGGAAAAAGCCCAGATGATGGAAATGGTGCTGTTTGAGACCAGTGGAGGAGAATCACTGGAAACCGCCATGAAGCGTAGCGTAGTTCTCTTTGGGCTTGTACTCAATCTGGAGGAAGATACGGTAAAAGTGGTGGTGTTGGGGGAAAGCAGTCTCGTCAAGGAGGGGATGGTGGTACGGCGGACCGGGAAGCTACTGTCGGTTCCGGTGGGCGAGGAGATTGTCGGGCGAGTCGTTAATGCGCTCGGTGAAGCCATTGATGGCAAGGGGACAATCACGGCAAAAAAGAATATGCCGATTGAACGAGTGGCTTACGGCGTAATGGACCGCTCGTCTGTAAATGAGCCGATTCACACCGGTGTGAAGGCGATTGATTCGATGATTCCAATTGGTCGAGGACAGAGAGAGCTCATCATTGGTGATCGTGGTACTGGCAAAACGACAATTGCGATTGACACCATCATCAATCAAAAGTACGAACCAAAAGACAAGCGCCCAATTTGTATTTATGTCGCTATTGGACAAAAGCGTTCTAAGACCGCCAGCATTATGGCCAAGCTCGAAGCGGCGGGAGCACTTGAGTATACGGTTATTGTTGCTGCTTCGGCCGCTGAGGCGTCACCAATGCTTTTCTTGGCTCCTTTCTCTGGAGTGGCGATTGGTGAATATTTTATGGAGCAAGGCAAAGACGTGCTGGTGGTGTTTGATGATCTTTCCAAGCACGCCGTGGCTTATCGCCAAATGTCACTTTTGCTTCGTCGTCCACCGGGACGAGAAGCGTATCCGGGTGATATTTTTTACCTACACTCACGTCTTCTGGAACGTTCCGCAAAACTTTCCAAAGAACTAGGCGGCGGTTCAATTACGGCTCTGCCGATTATCGAGACCCAGGAAGGTGACGTGGCCGCTTATATTCCTACCAACGTTATTTCAATTACTGATGGTCAAATCTTTCTCGAGACAGATTTGTTTAACAAGGGAATTCGCCCAGCTTTAAATGTTGGTATTTCTGTTTCGCGCGTGGGTTCTTCAGCCCAGACTAAAGCGATGAAAAAAGTTTCTGGCAAAATCCGGCTAGAGTTGGCGCAGTTTCGTGAACTGGAAGCGTTTATGCAGTTTGCTTCAGACCTAGATGAAGACACCAAAAAAAGAATTGAAAGTGGTCGGCGGTATGTTGAGTTACTTAAACAAGCCCAAGGTAATCCGATGCCTTTTTACAAACAAGTTGCATCAATCTATGGTGCTAATAACGGTTTGTTGGCAGGAGCGGAAGCCAACAACGTGCGGTTGATTGAGGAGTCCTTCCTGGCTTTTCTCGAACGCGATCGACCAGAGATTCTAACCACCATTGAGACTGGTCGAGATTTGACGGAAGACACTAGCGGTCAGCTAAACGTGGCGATTGCCGACTTCAAAGAAGCTCACAAGCAATACTATAATCAATTCTAAATTACCAGTTAGTAGCATAATTGCATGGCTCTCAAGCAAATCAAAAATAAAATAACTGCCACCAAAAAAACTGGTAAAGTCACCAAGGCAATGGAGTCAGTGTCGGCAGTGAAAATGCGCAAAAGTCAGGAAAGAGCTTTCCAGAGCCGACCCTATGTTCACGCGGCGATGAAAATATTGACGCGAGTGGCACAATCTGAGGCCTTGACAACCCACCCGTTAGCAAGTAAACGCGAGACAGGCAAGCGTCTCTTGGTGGTAGTGACTAGCGATAAGGGTTTGGCAGGAAGTGTTAATAGTGCCGTACTTAAAAAAGTGGAGGAGCTTAAGGCGGCAAAGGTTGAGTTTGCTATGGTGGCGATTGGTCGCAAAGCGGTAGAGTTTGCTCATCGAGAGAACATCACTTTACTGGGACATTACACAAATGTTGGCGATGATGTGACGGTGGCTGATGCTTATGAAATTGCGGATAAAGTTATTACCGCCTTCGCTGCAGATGCTACTTACGCCAAAGTTGAAGTTGTTTACCAAAACTTCCTTTCCACTTTTGAGCAAGAGCCAACCCTACGACAGGCGCTGCCGCTTGATCCAGCGGAAGTACATTACATTATGCGCGGTATTCGTCCCAAGACTGGTAAGTTTAGTGATGATGTCGTGTTACCAGATGAAGTTATTGACCATACGATTGAACCTAATGCCAAGACAGTTTTTGATGTACTGATACCGCAGTTGGTGCAAATTATTATTTTTTACGCCCTGCTTGAAAGTAAGGCGTCAGAACATTCCGCGCGAATGGTGGCGATGAAGAATGCTACTGATAAAAGCAAAGAAGTGGTAAAGTCTCTGACCATTAAATTCAATAAAGCTCGTCAAGCCAAAATTACAGCCGAAATATCTGAAATCACCGCTGGCGCCGAGGCGATGCGGTAGAGACGTCGGGTTAGTGCCGAGTGATAAGGGAAGAGACCTTTATCACTCGGCGGTACCAAGCACAGAGTACGAGCACAGAGTGAATTACTAAACAAACGTTATTAACTAAAACTAACTTCAAGTTTATGACAAAAGAACCAAAAGCGGCAGGAGTTATTACCCAAATCATCGGTCCGGTGGTGGATGTTTATTTTAAGGATGGGGTGCCGGCTATCTTACAGGCCTTAAAGGTGACTAAAGCAAACGGTGAATCCATAACTCTTGAAGTAGCCCAACACGTTGGATTGGATCGGGTAAGGGCCGTGGCGATGCAAGACACACAGGGCTTGGAGCGGGGAATGGAAGTCGTTGATACTGGTTCGGGAATTGCTGTGCCGGTTGGTCCCAAATCACTCGGACGGCTTTTCAATGTGCTTGGTGACACCCTAGACGGGAAGGGGGCAATTACTGATTCGCCCAAGCGAGCCATTCACCAAGAGGCACCAGCTTTTGTCGAACAGTCCACCAAAACTGAAGTGTTTGAAACTGGTATTAAATCAGTCGACCTACTCGCGCCTTTTATCAAAGGCGGGAAAGTTGGTCTGTTCGGTGGAGCGGGAGTAGGTAAGACAGTTTTGATTCAAGAGCTTATTCACAATGTTGCCTCAGAACACGGCGGGTACTCAGTCTTTGCGGGAGTAGGTGAGCGTGTGCGAGAAGGTAACGATCTTTATCATGAAATGAAAGATTCTGGAGTACTCAACAAGACAGCGTTGGTGTTTGGGCAGATGAATGAAGTGCCAGGCGCCCGCGCCCGAGTGGGGCTGACGGGCTTAACGATGGCTGAGGCCTTGCGCGATGAGGGAGGTAAGGACGTACTGTTCTTTATGGATAATGTCTTTCGCTTCACGCAGGCAGGTCAAGAAGTTTCTTCACTACTCGGTCGCGTGTCATCAGCTGTGGGTTACCAACCGACGCTCGCTGAAGAAATGGGTAAGATGCAAGAACGTATCACTTCGACCAACAAAGGTTCTATTACTTCGGTGCAGGCGGTTTATGTACCAGCGGACGACCTTACCGACCCGGCCCCAGCCACGACTTTCTCCCACCTCGATTCCACCGTGGTACTCTCTCGACAATTGGCTTCACTTGGTATTTATCCAGCGATAGACCCACTCGAAAGTAATTCTTCCGCTCTTGATCCGCAGATTGTTGGTACGGAACACTACCGAGTGGCGCAAGGGGTAAAACAAACTCTCCAGCGTTACAAAGATTTGCAAGATATTATCGCTATTCTTGGTATTGAAGAACTGTCGGAAGAGGATAAGCAGACAGTCTATCGAGCGCGCAAAATTCAACGCTTTATGTCGCAGCCGTTCTCAGTTGCGGAAGTTTTCACTGGTTCGCCCGGTAAGTATGTTTCACTGGCTGATACCGTGCGTGGTTTTGGTGAGATTCTCGATGGTAAGCACGATGATAAGAATGAATCGGCTTTCTACATGAAAGGTGGTATCGATGAAGTTACGCAGTAAATCTAATTATGAACGTAAAAACCTGGCAAGCAAATTGGGACAATAATCAGATTACCGTAGAGAACGGTTGGAGCTGGTCGGGTGATTCTCTTGAAAAAATTACGATCAATGACGAGGTTATGTTGGAGAACATCTACAATATGACGGACGTGGCAGCGTCTCGGGCCATGGGTTCAGTTTTTACTTTTCCTTATGGTGACGATATGATTAAAGTTACTCTCGGTTCGGCTTGGCATTTGTTTGGTAATGCTTGTCGGATTGAAGTTAATGGCAAATACATCGGGGGAAATAAAATTGTACTTTTTGCCAGAAAAGCCGCCCAGCTAGAAGAGAAATAAAAAAATTTATGTCTAAACAGTTACAACTTACAATTGCTCGTGTCGATTCACCCGTTTTTGCTGGATCGGTAATTTCGGTAACGGTGCCGGGGAGCGAAGGCGAGATGACAATTTTAGCCAATCACGCACCGCTGATGACTGCCCTTAAGGGGGGAGTAATTACTGTGCGTAAAGAAGATGGGTCTAGTGAAAAATTTTCTTTGACTTCAGGTACGTTGGAAGTTAGTCAGAATCAAGTAACGATTTTGTTGTAAGATTATTGGTGAGGGGTGTTAGAAATTAGGACTGGAAATCAGAGTCCCACTTTGGACATTAAAGGTAGCGTGCGTTACTTGCTCTTGGGTAAGCAATGCTTGGTGTGTTTCCGGTTTTGAAATAAGGAGAGTGGTTGACCAGGCATCAGCGGTGACAGCCAGCGGGGCTTTTACATAAATGCCAAAGGTATCGTTATTTAGGTCGGAGGAGTTTTTGGTTGGGTTGGTGGTATCGACAATGTGCGAGTATTTTTTACCAGCGACTTGCCAGCGCCGTTTTTCTGTACTTGAGGCAGCAAATCCTTGATTTTTGAGTGTGGTTTCTGCAATGTAAGTATTGGGTAAGGTGGGATGTTCTAGGTAGATGGGGATCGGTTCATCATAATTACTGGTCGCATACATATCACCACCGCCGTTGATAAGAAAATATTGAAAACCTCGGTCTCTTAGGAACAAAGAAAGTTGGTCAATGAGCCAGCCTTTGCCGTAACCACCCAAATCAATTTGACCAGCTGTGAGCTTGATACTTTCTCGACTAATAGAGAGGGCGGTTAGGGGTGAAGGAAAATCTGACGGTTCAGTTTTTGGGGTAAAGCTGTAGTTTGTATCATAGCCACGGGCTAGTAAGTGTTCACCGATGAGCGGGTTAAAGATGCCTCCAGTGTCGCGGTAAAATTTTTGAGCGAGAGTGAGCAGGGCAATGGTTGTTTGGTCAGGATTAATTAAGGCGCCGGTGTTGTTTAGGGTGGAGATGAGGGAGTGGGGTTTGAAGCGAGAGTATTTTTCTTCAAAGTCGGTAAGAAAAAGGCGGACGAGACCAGAGGTCTCGTCCGCCTTTTCTTGATTGAGACTATCAAACAATTCTACGTACCAGACAGTACCCAAAGCGGAGAGAGGCGGTAGAACTATCGACATTGAGTTTTTAGTTGACTTGGGGCTCAAGCATATTGCGCACGGCTTCATTGAAGGCATCGGTGGTGAGTGAGGCGCCGCCGACTCGAGAGAGCGAGATTTCTGATAGTGGCTTACCAATTACTTCGGCCTTGTAAAGACCATCAAAACGCTCTTGGTGACCATTAGAAAAACCATTGGTTTCATCGTAGACAACGTTCACATCAGTCACTATATTATTGTTATCGACAGTCATAGTGACGGCTAGCTGGTGTTCAGTTCGAGCCGGAGTTAAATAAGTTACATTTTCCTGAAGAGTAATTGTGCCTGGGGTTATACTTGGCAGAGGTTCAGTTTCTACCGTTTGCTCCTCAGCTATTTCCATAGTTTCCGTACGATTGTTTTCTTCGGTGGCAACTGGTGGCGGTAAGGCCGCTTCATCAGCTGGTCTTGGAATCAAGAAAAAAGCGACTCCCATAATGATGATAATTACCCCCAAAATAACAACGACAATTGGCATACTGATATTTAATTAAGTGATTATTTGGCTATTATACTTTACTTATAAAAGTACTCAAGTGTTTTGTGTTAGAATTTATCTTGTGAAAAAAGTTGCTTATTCGGCTTTGCATTGGTGGCGTCTAGGACAACACAAACTTGATGGTATCAGTATGTACCGCACGGTCACGCTAGCGCTTTTGTTTCTGGTTGGCTGCTCACTGTTCTTGGGCTCAGTGGGGGCGCTACCGTACCGAGCTTCCGAGCAATTAATTGCGCTAATCGTGGCGGTGGCAACCGCTCTTCTCCTTAACTTAATTTTTAGCAAGCTTTGGCACGTAGACGCCAATCACGAATCGGCTCTAATCACTGGGCTAATTCTCTTCTTTCTTATTTTGCCACCACAACTTACGGCAGTGGGCGAAGTTTGGCAATTAGCGGCAGTGGTGGCACTAGCAATCGCTTCTAAATACATTTTTGTTTGGCGTAAACAGCACCTATTTAATCCGGCCGCCATGGGTCTGGTTTTATTGGCACTCTTGTACGAAGTATTGCCAATTCCTGGGTTTTTTGAGTCAACGTGGTGGATTGGGCAAAGAGAATTATTCATACCGCTACTCATCGCGGGTGTGGTGGTAGTTGCTAAGGTAAGAAAAAAAATTCCGATTTTAACTTTTCTGACAGTAGCTTTTGTAGTTTATTTGATTGAGGACTGGCGTTTTTTTGGGACCATCACAGACGAGACCGTAGTTCGTTTTTGGTTTTCTGGACCGAGTCTATTTTTGGCCTTTTTTATGCTTACCGAACCATTTACTATGCCGCCACGGAAAGGTTTGCAGGTGGGTTACGCGGCCGTGGTCGCTATCTTTTCTCAGACAACCGCTTTTTTGACAGTGGGAATAAAGATGACACCCGAACTGGCCTTGGTCTTAGGCAACCTATTATTCTATCCCTCAACCTTGAAACAAAAACTAATTTTGCCACTCGTAGCCGTTCGCGAAGTGGCAAAAGAAACCTTTGTCTTTACTTTTAACAAACCAGCTCGGATGCGTTTTTGGGCCGGACAATATCTGGAATGGATGTTGTCCCACGAGGCACCGGATAATCGTGGTTCGCGACGTTATCTAACTATTTCTTCCGCTCCCGCTAATCCACTTCTAAGTTTTACTGTGCGGATAGGTGAAAGGACTAGTACTTACAAGCAAGCTTTACGGAAAATGAAAATAGGCGACAAGATTATTGCTAGCCAGCTAGCTGGAGACTTTCTTTTACCAACACTTCCTGACAAGAAAATAGCCATGATTGCTGGTGGTATAGGCGTAACGCCATTCATTAGTCAAATTGAACAAATGCAAATGTCTAGCGATGTGCCAAAGTTGGATACAATTTTGTTTTATTGTAACAATTTTGCTTCGGAGATTGCCTATGAAGATTGGCTGGAGAAATCGACACAAACTCTACCACTGAAAATCATTCCGGTGTTGGCAAAAGAAAAAATCCCACTTTATGAGTACGGATTTTTGACGGCCGAGATTATAAAAAAACACGCCCCTGATTATCTCGAGCGAGTTTGGTATATTTCTGGACCACCGATGATGGTGGATGCTTACACCAAACTACTGCGCGATTTAGGCGTTAAAAATATCAAAAAAGATTTCTTTCCGGGACTGGCTTAGCTTACCAGCGGATTGGTTTTAGATCGTGTTTCTCTAGGTAACGATTAGTCTGACTAAAGGGTCGTGAACCAAAAAAACCAGTGTGCGCAGAGAAAGGTGAGGGGTGTGGAGCCTCTAAGATTAAATGTTTAGTGGAATCAATTAGTTCACGTTTGGCTTGGGCAAACTTGCCCCAGAGAATAAATACCACATTACTTTTTTGGTCAGATAGGGTTTTGATGACGGCGGTGGTGAAAGTTTCCCAGCCAAGGCCTTGGTGGGAACCGGGTTGTCCGGGTAGTACCGTTAAGGTTGCGTTAAGCAACAGCACACCTTGCCTCGCCCAGTCTGTAAGGTCGGGGGTAGTAGCGTGTTTCGTTATCTCTAAGTCACTAGAAAGTTCCTTAAAAATGTTCAGTAACGAAGGCGGCGTTTTCACTCCATCGGGAACAGAAAAAGCAAGCCCGTGGGCTTGGTTGGGGCCATGATAGGGATCTTGTCCGAGTATCACAACGCGGGTGTCGGTAAAAGGACAAAGCTTAAAAGCGTTAAAGATTAATTGCGGTGGCGGATAAACAACACCGTCTAAATAAGATTGCCTCACCACTGAAGCGAGCGATTGGAAGTAGGGTTTAGTGAATTCCTCTTCTAAAGCTAGTTGCCAGCTTGGCTCAATTTGCACCAACATTTCTCTATATTACTTGGCTTGTATTTATCTATCAACTACTATTAGATTATGACCACCAGTCTCTGGTGGTATAATGCTCGCTATGAGAGAGACGCATTTTCGGAGTATTGTAAAAGGAATTACTTGGCGAATCATTGCTTCGATCACTACGATGTTGGTGGTGTATGTTATGACTGGTGATTTACTGTTGATGGCCAGTGTTGGTGTTATTGATGTTACTGCAAAAATAATATTTTACTACCTGCACGAACGAACTTGGGGTCGGGTAAGATGGGGTATGCTTGGCTTAGAACCGCAAAAATGTCCGCCACTTAGACAAGCTAGACAGCGAAAAAAATAATCAACGTTTTTATCTTCGCGACAGGTCAGGGAGTCTTCTTGGTAAAAGCGTAATCACCGCTGGCATTTTGGACAATAATGCGTACCGCGTCCAGCCACACGAATTTTTTTAATGAGCGTACCGCATTTTAAGCAGGGGAGTTTTTGTCTTCCAAAAACTTGCAAACAGTCTGTGTAATTTCCGTTTTGACCGCCGGTATCAAGAAAATGCTGGAAGGTCGTACCGCCGTAGCGGATTGATTGTTTTAGGACTTCTTGGCTAAATTTTATAATCGCTAAGGCCTCGGTTTTGGTGACCAGATGAGCTCGTCTGGTGGGTCTTACGGTGGCGTGAAATAATGTTTCGTCAACATAAATATTACCAAGACCAGCGATAAACGATTGGTCTAACAGAACGGCTTTGATGGTGGCGGTTCGTTTTTTAAGTTTAAGCATAAAGTCCGCGCCGTCAAAGTCAGGACTGATTGGTTCTTGACCAAAACGAGCGCGGATGACCACCAATTCTTCAGCTGTAACCAATTTGGCGTAACCAAAAAGTCGCATATCATTAAAAAATAAAGTGGCGTTATCGCTAAAAGTAAAAGCCACCCGGGTGTGTTTGTTGGGTAGTTGTTTGGTGGATTCGGTTAGCGTGTGCCCACCGCCAAGCACGCCCGCCCGGCTTTTGAAAAATAATTGCCCGGTCATTTTTAAGTGGATCAAGAGAAATAAGTCTGGTTCTTTAGCGAAACTAACGATCATTAGTTTACCAATTCGATCAATGTCATTGATTACTTTACCCGCTAGCTGGTGTGAGAAATTTTTGTTGTGATTGACGGTTTTGAGATTTAGGACGGTTACGGCTTTGATGCGTTTTTTTACCAACTGCTGGCGGAGCTGGAGGCGGACCGTTTCGACTTCGGGTAATTCTGGCATATAGGGATATTGTAGGTGGATAGAGTAAAAACGCAAACGGGTGTGCCATTTTTCCGGGTAATGATATACTCCACGGAAATATGGCACACCCGTTTGAAAAAATGTTCGCCGCAGCTCTAATGAAGAGTACTAAAGATGACAATCTGGTGTTGGAAACGGCTTTAAAACTTAGTGCCAAAGGCTACAGTAATGTTGAGATTGCCGGTGTGCTTAAGTCTTACGCGCAAGGTTTAATTTACCCCACGGAAGCTTTGCTTATAACAGAATCTTATGAGGAATTCGTTGAACAACTGGGTCTAATTACAGAAGAATGATTTACTAACTAGGCGAGTTTATCTTTATTGTGATTGCGGTAGAGAGGTTAGTAATTCCCGCATAAGATTGATTTCGGCTGACTGAGAAGCAATGACTGACTCGATAAGTAGAGACATTTCCGGGTGGACAATGTAAGGTTTTAGATTCTCGGATTTTTTTACCGCCGCAATGTGGTGGGGTATCATATCCTCAAGAAAAACACGGTCCAGCTCGGCACCACTGAGAGCGCTAAGATCACGCATCATTGGCACATAGACGCCGGTGTCTACATAAGGTGTGCCATACCACGATTCATACCAACTTTTCATCATGGCGATTTCTCGCTCCTGGGTTTCAATAATTGTGTTAGCCAGTGTAACTATCTCTGGAATACTGCCACCGCGCTCTAGTACTGCTCGAGCAGTATCAACAGCTTCTTGGTGGTGAGGGATCATATGTTCAATGAAGCCTCGTTCGTTAGTAATTTCTTGAGTTAAATGCCAGTGGTGGTCTTTAGCTAAAGACAAATCTTTAGTCGGCTCAGTCTCGGAATAGGGGGGGGTTTGCTTTTCGTTGTTGGGGAGCCATCCTAACTGTGCTGAGGCAAGTAGTGTCACCGAAAACAACAAAGTCAGACTACCGGCGATGATCAAAGCACGTTTATTCATTAGCTTAAGGTTAGCATCTTATTACCAAATCTGTCAAATCTTTACGAACTTTAGCGTAGGTTTGCCAAGCATCGTCAGGGGAACGGTAGCCGAGAGCGAGAAGCACTGTTGCGTGTAGATTTTCATCAGCTAATCCCAAGCTGTCATTGTAAGCTTTCGGATTAAAACCCTCGAGAGCATGATTGTCGATTTTTAACATCGAAGCGGCAGCCATCATACCACCGAGAGCCAAGTAAGCTTGCTTTTGTGCCCAGACTAGACGGTCTGATTCAGTGCGGTTGGTTAGATCCCCAACCATAATTGACTTAAAGCCAGAAACGCTTCCCGGTTCCAAATTACGGACTTGTTCAATGCGGTCTGTGTACTCAGTGATGGCAGCTTCGTCAACGTCAGTACGAGCAGCAATGACGATTAGGTGTGAATTGTCAGCGATATGACGTTGTCCGTAAGAGTGCTCCACCAAAGATTCTTTGATCGCTTTATCGGTTACTACCACAAATTTAAAGGGCTGAAGACCATAAGCTGTCGGCATTAGGTTGCCTGCCTCAATAATCAGATTAAGATCAGATTCGCTTACAATTTGTTCAGTATTAAATTTTTGAGTAGCGTAACGCCACTGCAGGGCTTCATTTAAGTTGCTCATAGTTATTTATTTTTTAACTTATTTTTAACAGCCACAGTATACCGACCAGAGCTTTTTAATGTAAAGAGGATTATCGTTTAAGACATAGTTACTTTACATTGTAAAGTAACTAATTTTTTGCTATACTCAGCAAGTGTCAGCAAAAAAACCAACAACAAAACCAACCCCTTGCCCTATCGTGCAAGTATCTCGGTTATTATCTGACACTTGGACCATGCTAATTCTCCACAGTTTGATGACGGGTGATAAGCGATTTTGTGAGATTGAGTCCGATTTACAAAACATCTCTACGCGGACTCTTACTAACAAATTAAAACAGTTACGGGAAAAAGAATTGATTGAAAAAACCGATACTGGTTTTTATCGAGTTACCAAAAAGGGTCTGGGGATAAGAATCATCGAACAAGCGATGATTAAATACAGTCAGCAATATCTTTCTTAGGTCGAAGATTTTGGTTGAAATTTTTTCTTAAGACAAATTACCAAAAGACAACCGAGGCTGGTGAGTGTGCCGACAATGAGGAAAATTAGGGTATAGCTGTTGGTGTGGTCATAAAGTAGTGAACTCAAGACGGGCGAGAGCGCTCCAAAACCAAAAGCGGTAAAAACCAAGCCATAATTAACACCCATATTTTTTGTACCGAAATAATTTGCGGTCAGGACAGGGAATAACGCCAAAGTAACAGCAAAACCCCAGCCGAGCAAAGCTGCTCCGAGGTAAAGCGTGGGTAGGGAGGTCACTGCTAATGGGAACAGTAAATAAGTAAGGGCTTGTACAATGTAAGTAACCAGCATAACTTCTAAAATACCAAAGCGGTCACTGAGGTAGCCAGCTAGCGGTCGCCCTAAGCCATTAACCGCCGCAAAAATGGATATGGCAATGGCGGCTTCGACTGTTGTGAGGCTGAGCATCTCTACGCCGTAGGTGGGGATGAGCCCAATCGCCATCAGACCGCCAGCAATCACACAAACAAAAGTAAACCACATCAACTTAAATTGCGAACTGGCAACGACTTCTCGAGGGGTGGCGTTTTGTGCCATAAGCGGAATGGTTGAGCTGTCCGGTTTTGAAAATCCAGCTGGTACCCAGTCTTTAGGCGGATTAGTGATTAGCCAAGATGCAAAAATAGAAACAATGGCGGTCAATAAACCAATGCTGAGAAAAGTCCCAGCAATGCCGTATTCGGGAATCAGATAATTGGCTTTCAGTGGCGCAAAAACTACCGCCGCCAAACCAAAACCCATCACAGCTACGGCGATAGCCAGTCCGGGTTTGTCAGGGAACCACTTTCTCGCTGGTGGCGCTACACAAGCGTAGGTCAGCCCACACGCCATACCACCGAGAAGACTGTAAGAAAAGATTAACCACCAAGGACTAGGGAAGACCACAACGAGCGCAGCGAGCGCATAAGCCGCAAAGAAAAGTAAAGCGCCAAGTAAGGCTACTCGCCCCGGACCAATGCGGTCTTGAATAATACCCGCCGGCACCATCATCAAAGAAAAAATAACCATAAAGGCGGTTAGGGGCAGAGTGGCTTCAGCGGTGCTCCAACCGAAAGTGTCACGCATCGGTATCACAAAAACTCCCCAGGCGTAGGATATGCCACCCATCAAAGCGAGGAGAAAGCCCGCCACAGGCACGCTCCAACGAGTACCGAATTTTACTTCAGGCATCATGCTCTCTGATTATACCTAACAATGTTGATTTAAGTGTCACCCCGAACAGGGTTGGTGGTTGATAATTATTCTGAGTTAAAAAGTTCTGATGTTTTTCAGTCGTTTCAGTTTTGTGATGAAAGTATAAAAATGTTATAAATTACTTACCGACCAGTAGAGTGTCGGCGGGCAAAACTTTCAACTGTGTGAGGTGAAGCAATGGATACTGTTTTCTATGCTGAAACCAAGATCAAGTATGGGTGGGGACAGCAAAATCTGATGCGGCTTGGTAAGCTGAAAGTGGAGGATTTGCGTCCCGTGGTCCGTCTTGCTAACAAGAAAAAATTGTGTCGGGGGGAGACGCCAGTTCTTTTTGAGGACGAAGCAATGGAGGCACTTCGTCAGTATTACGCTTTGCCAATTCTCGAGTATCCGCGTCAACAGTTTGCCATTTCGACGGTTGTTGACGAATACTGGCATTGGCACGTGCTTGATACCCGCGGCTGGCAAGACTTTTGCTACCGAATCTATGGACGTATGATGCACCACGTGCCGCTTGATCCTGACGATTATTACAGCTCGACCCGAGTTTGGGAGCTTTACACCGAGACACGGGAGTTGCTAATTGATCACTTTGGCAATAGCGTTAGCGAGCGGGCTTACCCGCCAGTCAGAAATGATGGCGACATTGTGGCAACCTGCTACAGCGCCACCAACAATCTGTTTGACTAGGATAAAACGGATTTTGAAGTGTAGGGGGTGGAATTTAAATTCCACCCCCTATTTTTATACTAAATTTAAACTGGCAAATAAAGTCAAATTTTTCCTAATAGGCATCAGCCAACACACTGCAGGCTCCGGGTTTTAATTAAGGAAGCAAACCAACGGCTCCAAAGGTCGGACCTGACTACAGTTTTAGTCTAACGTCGTAAGAGAAATGAGGTGTATTGTGCAACACGCAAATAATCAGCTGACCCAGAAGAGAGTAAAATAATAAAGGATTCGTTGTTTCAAGGGATTTATCTCTAAGAAATTTCAAATAACTTCAAAATTTCTACTAAGCTCTCGTCATAAAGCGGACGAGAGAAACGCGGGAGAGTGTACAGATCTCCTACTAAAAGTTTTTATATTTCTTGATGGAGATGATTTTGGCAATAAGAGTTTCTCGAGAAGACCTACTCTCGTATAATTTTTTCTTATTCCAGGCAGCATTGGCACCAGCCGCTAGACCAACTCTGTTTTTGTTGTCATCCGAAGAGAACATGACGATAGGTGTTTTTATATTCTTAGTCCGGAGAGAGTGAACAACATCAGCACCGCCGTCGAAGTTGGGTCTCCAGCTAAGGAGATGACCATCCAGCAAAATGGCACCAAATATTTTAGCGTTGAGACCTTGCCACATTTCAGCCTCGGTTCTGGCAAATGTGTAATTCACAGCTCTTTTGGGCAAAAAGGGTATAAAGATTGTGTCGTCATCAACGATGATGATTTCCAGTTTATCCATACCACACTCCTCTTTACAAAGGGACTAGATGATACAGGTCAATTTATACCGCCTCCTTATAAATTGTACACGACTATCTAGATGAGTCCACCATCCTTGGCACTCTATACCGTTAATTCTTTTAGAGTAAAAAAATTAGGCACTAGACTAGCTTAGCTCAGGCTAAGCGAGAACCCAAGCAAAAACCACGCTATCGCGTGGCTAAACCTTTATTAGGCTCCGCGGTAGGATGTTTGAAGCTTGCAGCTTCAGTACAGGTTGTCGATATTTTGGTTCAAGTATTACCAAAATATCTGACGAACCTTTTCGAATCCTAACGAAAGTGACATTTAATCACTTTCTCCCGCCTCGCCACAAAAACACACCCTGAAAGGTACCCCAAAATTGGCA
>DBNX01000019.1 GCA_002299465.1 Patescibacteria group bacterium UBA661 | reverse complement strand
CTTCCGATCTAACGTGACGAATGTCACGATCGAGTTGCCGTGTGCCGCCAAACAACCGAGGAGAGAGTTATGAAGAAATTTCTGTTCGCCTTTCTGTTCGCCTTTATGCTGGCGGGGTTCGCCTCCGCCACAGACCAGCCGGCGCCGACTCGCGTCTTCCAAGGCGCGAGTTCGGAAGCGGGGTGGCCCGCCCTCGAGAGGCAACTCGAGACCGGGGGTTTCATTCACGACGGTGTCATCGACACGGCTGCCCTCGCGTTCATCGCGAGTCAGCACGGTCGGGCGCCGGCTGAGGTGAGGGAGAATCCCGAAACCTTCCTCGCTCTGAATGGGCTCGGTCCGACCATTACGGTCGCCGAGTTCAAGCGGATCGGGCAAGGTCGGGGTTTCTACCTCGGTCCGCTGCTAGCGACACCGATGGTGGCTACCACGGCTGAAGCACCAGCGGCGACGCCGCTTCCCGTGGCAACAACCACGCCACCAAGGGCACCCGTGGCTTTGGTCACTCCTCCGGAAAGTCGGGGGCAAGACCAGAGTGACGAGCGTCTCCGCGTCCAAGCGGAGCGTGTCGATGCCATCAACGCCAATCTGGCGGATAAATCCCGCCAGATTGCTCGTCTTGAGCAACAGCTCAGGACGGCACAGGCGACTGGCCGACAGGTGACGAATGTCGCTCGCGAGCTCGAAGCCGCCAAGGCCGAGTTTGCTCGCTTGCAACAAGCGCTGCCGGAGGTGGTGGGCGCTGCGACTCAAATCGCGGTGCTGCCCGTCTCCCAGCGGTTAAACGCTCTGGGGGCGGAGGTGGCGGGTGTCCAGGCACTGCCAATCGTCAAGTATGGCGACTGGCTTGTCTACGGCGCAGCTGCTCTCGCACTGGCTCTGCTCGGCACAATCGGCGTTGGTTTTACCAATCGCCGGCAAGCCAAGCAGGCGCTGGATCTGGCCACCGCAGCCAAGGCTGAGGTGTCTCGTGTGAACGAGGCATCACAAGCCCTGGATGAGAAGGTCGAGAACGCCGAGGAGCGGGTGACTGCCATCGCCGAGAAGGTCGGCCTGAAGGTCAAGGACGTTGTCTTTGACCGCCGGCTCCTACTCGCCGACTTGAAGGCCTTGCCCAATGAAGGCACCTACCGGAGTGAAGTCCACGTCATTCTTGATGACGGATGCCGGACCACTTACGAGGTTGCCCTCAAGAAGCTGGACGAGGAGTACGTGACGGTCGAGGGGGTGCTTTACCAAACGCAATCCCTGCGGATCGAAAATCTCCCAGTTCGGTTGAAGCGGGCGGGCTTCAACGGCCATCTCCTTAAGGCGATTAACGTCGTCGACAAGGACGGTCGGTCCGTGCTCCGGGCGGCGTGATGACGGTCGGGAACCTGCGAAGCAGGTTCCCGACCGAATTCCTCTAGTTTAAAACTAGAGACGGTTAGAGGAGAGATGAGTCAGTCTTAGGGATTGAGCCATCTCGCTTTATAAAGCGCAAGAAAGTTACTGATTACTTCTAGCTTTGACTAGCTGTAGCGGTAACGTGAAGGACCGGTGAAGTCTTGGCGATTTTGACCAATTCTTCCCAACCGACAGCTGTCTTGTGGACGATTACTTCTAGCTTTGACTAGCTGTAACGGCACTTGGCACAATGGTCATCCGACACACTTTCTTGACTGCTTCCAGATCTTAAAACAAGAATAAAAACCAACACTAAAGCTGCCCAAGAGGCGGCTTTTTGCATTTTTATAAAAAGTATGGTATAATTAGAAGAGTAGCCCTTTCCAACCGATCTCTTAACGTTTGAGGAGCTTCCTGTGAAAAAAATTTTGTGGCCAGCTATTTTTTGGTTAGCCGGCATCTTTGGTGCTGGCGTTGCCGCCGCCGAGACGGTGAGCATGACCTACACCTACGGCCGCTTCACGGTCGAGGTGCTGGGTGACCGACAGCGAGTGGTGGGTGGTGAATTTACACCGCCCCTGCTTATGCCGGTAATGCCTAGCCGTACCTTGCGCCAGACTGGTCGTCCGCCGGTACACGTTTTGCTCATCAACTACAAGACAAAAGAGCTCTTGTATTACCGCCGTAACCAAAACGGGCTGTACCAGCCGGTGATTGGTTACGCGGTGGTGACACCGGAGGCGGATTTTTTGCCGCAACCGATTGTCCGGGGGGTGGTGGAGCGCGTGGTGCCACGACCGACTTGGTGTCCTAAGGTGGGCGGGCAAGTGAGGCGGATGAATCCACACCTGCCTCCCGGCTGCCTGCCCTACGGTCATCCACTCAATCCCATGGGTGATTACCGGCTGGACATCAACTGGAATGTGCGCGGGTGGGAGTTGATTCGCCTCCACGGTACGACTGGCTACCCCCGGGGCAATTTCTGGGACGAGGAAACCTTCGGGTGTACTCGTCTGGAAAATCAAGCCATCGCCAATTTGTTGGCGTTGCTTGGACCACGTGCCGTGGCGGAAGGAATCGAGGTGATTGCTCACCGCGACACCATCAACTGGGCGCAGTTCGGACGTTGAAAGGGTGGGGCGGGGGGCGGCAAAGCCGCCCCCCTCCCCACCCCCAAAACCTTCACCCACACTGGGCGGAGGTTTTTTATTACCGACACCCAATCATTCAGACAACATCTTTTTAGATTTTTTGCTATAGTTACAAAATGAAACAACCCTTGCTAATTTACTGGTTACGACGCGATTTGCGACTAGCCGACAATCCAGCTTTAGTCGCGGCGGTAGCGAAAAGCCGTCAGGACAACATACCGTTGCTACCACTTTTTATTCTGGAAGATTATATGCTGAAAGCTACTCCCGAATACCAGTTTGGTTACCCGAGCCGGTTTTTTGTAACGCAAGCTCTAACCAAACTGGCCACGCAGTTACCTGATCTGACTTTAGTTTGTGGCAAGGCGGTTGATTATTTAATAAAACTCAATAAACAGTACACGCTGCAAATTTTTGTTAATGATGATGTCTACATTGATTTTTATAAACAACTGACAAAATTAAAAGAAGCAGGTTTGGAAGTGGTGGTTTTTGAAGACGCTTTATCGGTACCCAAAGAAACCCGCACACAGACCGGAAAACTCTACAGCGTCTTTACACCATTCAAGAAAGCTGTCTGGGCTGATTTTGTAAAACAGCGACCGTTGACCAAGCCAAGCTTGGCTAAGCTACCAGACCTACCGGCGGGAGTGCGGGACTTGCCAGCTAAAGTCGCATGTGAGGCAAAAACGGTTTGGTCACTTTTTGCCAAGGCACGGGTGTGTAAAGTCGGTAATTGTTTAGTAGACCTGGATGAACACTTGCCCCTTCCCGAATTGACTGACTGGTACACTGACGAAGCTGGAGCTAATAAACATTTCAAACAATACTTAAGGTCGGGGGATTTAGATTCTTATGATAAAAACCGCAATTCATTGGAATTAGATGTGGTAGAAAATGGCAAGACCTCAAAGATGAGTTTGGCTTTGGCCTGGGGACTGCTTTCCTCGCGTCAGCTCTTAGATCAGCTAAGGCAGCACTTTGGAGAATCTTTTGCTAATCCTTTTTCCTTGCGAGTTAGTCAGGGCGCACTTACTTACATTTCAGAATTGATTTGGCGAGAATTTTATCGTTACCAGCTTTTTCATCATCCAGAACTTATGAATTGTGAATTTCAGGAAAGATTTAGAGGGACGATTGCTTGGGCCGAGCCAGTTGAAGCTAAGAGGCGATTTTTATCTTGGGTGAAGGGTGAGACTGGTTACCAAATTGTCGATGCGGCAATGCGACAGCTGGCCAGTACGGGTTGGATGCATAATCGTTCGCGGATGATAGTGGCTAGTATTCTCACCAAAAACTTAGGTGTAGATTGGCGTTGGGGGCAGGAGTATTTTCGAGCCACACTCATTGATCTCGATGAGGCGTCTAACAATGGTGGCTGGCAATGGGGCGCTTCGGTGGGAACTGACCCTAAACCCATTCGGATTTTTAATCCCGATTTGCAAGCCAAGAATTATGATGCCAGTGGTGCCTACCGAGCACGCTGGTTGGGTGTTGGTAGTGGTCAATCAAACCACCCCAAACCAATAGTCGAACACAAAACCGCTCGCACCGCTGCCCTAAAGCGCTACGGACTAGAAGGAGCTGCGGCTAGGGATTATTAAAACATTACCCAGCGCACAAGTGCAGGGTGTACACTGGCTTGCTCTCTCCGAGAATTGTCTTGGAGCCATCTCCGAGAATCGAACTCGGGACCTTAGCGTTACGAATGCTATGCTCTGCCAACTGAGCTAAGATGGCGCGCCTAGGGCGTATCTTAGTACACTGGCAGTTTGTTTTCAACGAGAAAATTTGTTATTCTTCAGCCACTCCAAAGAAAGGAGCAAGCCATCGTAGCTCAGTTGGTAGAGCGTCGCCATGGTAAGGCGAAGGTCTCCAGTTCAATCCTGGACGATGGCTCTGATTCTAGTTGCAAAAATTTATTTTTCTAGTACTGTTAATAGTGCAATCTGCAAAAAAGGTTTTTATACCATTACCTGATCTGTAGGGTTGCTATAATAAGGTAAATTACTGATAAGGTAATTTACCGCAGAGCTCTAGACCGTGCCAGCAATGGTGCGGTCTATCTCTTTTCATGGTTCGGTGTTTGTAGTATGGTTAAGCTACTGTTTAGTTGTTAAACACAAGTTTATGAAATACACCATTGGCTTAGATTTAGGTATTACGTCGGTTGGTTGGTCTGTGGTTAATGATGATAAAAAACGCATTGAGGATCTTGGAGTACGAATATTTACAAAAGCAGAAAATCCAAAGTCGGGAGCCTCGCTAGCTGAACCACGTCGTGTCGCCCGGTCAATGAGACGTCGTTTAAGGAGAAGAAATGGTCGCTTGCAAGCAGTAAAACGAATTTTTATAGAAGCAGGATTGCCACCGGATGTTATTGTCTCAGCTCACGCCAAACCGAATAATCCTTACCTAATAAGAGCAGAGGCACTAGATCGTGTTTTGACACCACAAGAATTATTTATCTTGGTATACCAAATAACTAAGAGACGAGGTTACAAAAGTAATCGAAAAAAAATCGATCAAGTTTCTGACGACAAAGAAAAGCAGGCGGTATTAGGCGGAATACAAAATATGAAAGCCTTATTAGAACAAGGTGGTTTTACTACGGTCGGGCAAATTCTACATAGTAAATTAGTGGAACAACGCAATTTACATAGCTTTGGAACCGGTGTGCGTAATCACGCCGGTTCCTACGAAAATTCTGTTTCCAGAGAAATGCTTGAAGCGGAACTGAAAGAAATTTTTTTAACACAACGCAAGCATGGTAATACATTTGTAACGGATGATTTAGAACGGGCTGTTATTGGTTACGATGAGTTGGGTAAGGCAACGGGAGCTTTTAATCGCCAAAGACATTATGTTACTGGCGATATCTTGAAAAAGATGGTTGGTATTTGTACGTTTGAAAATGAATCGGGTAAAGGAGAAATGCGCGCAGCTAAAGCTACTTATAGTTTTCAGTATTTTAACCTTCTCCAAAAACTAAATAATCTAAAAATTGATGATTTAGCAGAACCATTATTGCCGCCACGAGGATTGTCGCTAGAAGAAAAACAGCATCTGATTTCCTATTTTCACACTGTACAAGAACCCTCCTATCACAGCGTTAGGACACAGTTGAAATTGAAGCCAACAGAGCGTTTCAATATTTCCTATTTTGCTAAGAGACCCAAAAATAACGAACCGCTACCAACCGAAGCTGAGATACAAAGCCAAACCGAAAAAACAAAATTTTCCAACCTAAAAGACTACATACATTTGAAGAAGATAATTAGCGAAACTAACCAAGCTTTTTGGAACGAGATAGATAGCAAAAAATATATTATTGATGAAATTGCCACAATTTTGACTTTATATCGTACTGATGAAGATGTGTTGGCTAAATTAGATATGATTGTAGATGGGGAACGTGTAGTAATTCCAGATGATGTAAAACAAGCACTGCTAGGCATCTCGTTTGCAAAATTTGGGCACCTTTCATTGCGTGCTTTGCGTAAGTTGATTCCACACCTAGAAAATGGTTTGCGCTATGATGAGGCGGTAACGGCAGCTGGTTATGGTAGTAAGTTAGCGAAGCGTCATAAAAAATTACCACCTCTGTCAAAAGACGATAATAGTATTACTAATCCAGTAGTCAAACGCACAGTAGCTCAGACTATAAAAGTCATAAATGCGATTATCGATCGCTACGGCTCACCGTTTGCGGTACACATTGAATTGGGGCGTGAATTGTCTAAGAGTCATAAAGAGAGAGGGGATATAGAAAAACAGCAAAAAGAAAACGCCAGCAAGAATGAAAGAGCTAGGCAGACTATCAAAGAAACTTTTAGGGTTTTGGAACCAAAAGGTCAAGATATTATCAAATATCGTCTTTGGGAAGAGCAAGAGAATAAATGTGCGTATTCAGGCGTGAGTATTGACGAGAAGAGATTATTTGAAGATGGGTATGTTGAGATTGACCACATTATACCATTTAGTCGTAGTTGGGATGACAGCTTTAACAATAAAGTTTTGGTGATGAAGCGAGAAAACCAACAGAAAGGCAATCGCACACCGTACGAATACTTGGGTGGGGAAGGTGATCGGTGGAGAGATTTTGAAGTCTTGGTTGAATCATACAAGCGAATGCATTATGGCAAACGTCGTAAGTTGTTACTAAAAAAATATACTGAAGATGAACTAACCACTAGAGCCCTTAATGACACTCGTTATATATCGCGTTATATAAAAAACTACATAGAAAATTCTTTAGAGTTTAGTAACCTTGAAGACAAGAGAAAGAAACGAGTCATCACTATCAACGGTATGGCAACAGCTTACCTGCGCAAGCGTTGGACCTTCAATAAGTCAAGAGAAACGGATATTCACCACGCTCAAGATGCGGTGATTGTGGCGGTAATTGACGATTCGATGGTCCAGCAAGTAGCCAAACATTCTAAAATGGGTGAAGTGAAAGAATATTTACAGTTGCATAAACGAGCCGAAGGTCTGGTTGGTATCTCAGAGTCTGAGGAGACGGAAGCTAAACAGCAGTTAGCTGATAAGCAAGTTAGGCATTCAAAACTTTTCCCACTGCCCTGGGAAGGCTTTCGTGAAGAACTAAATGCCCGCTTGTCTTCCGACCCACAATTTGAGCTCGAAGCATGTAAAGATAAAATACCATGGTATAAAAATTGTACCTTGGAAGAACTACCGTCTTTGCGACCGATTTTTGTCTCACGAATGCCAAAGCGAAAAGTGACCGGCAGAGCGCACGAAGATACGCTACGTAGTCCAAAGTGGTTTAAGCAACAAAAACCACAATCTTCAGTACGCACACCCTTAACAAGTCTTACCTTAGAAAAATTACGCGGTGAACAAGCCCTCTATCTAGACCCAAAACTCAAAATGGCTCTTATCACGCAACTTGATTTGCATAATGGCGACGCCAAAAAAGCTTTTGCAGAACCATTTTACAAGACAATGAAAAATGGAGAGCGGGGTCCACAGGTAAGATCAGTTAAGTTGATCGAAACCGGGCAAAAGTCAGGACTCCTCATTCACAACGGTAATGCTTTAGTGGATAGAGCTTCAATGATTCGTGTAGATATATTTGTAAAACAAAATAAAAAAGACAAGGATGAATTTTATTTTATTCCTATATACGCACATCATGTAGTTGAAAAAAATTTACCGGTCAGGGCTTGTACTGCGGGTAAAAGAGAAACTGAATGGGAAAAAATAGATGATAGTTTTTCATTCAAATTCAGTCTGTACCCAGGTGATCTCATTAGGATTATAAAAGAGGGAGAAAAGCGTTTCTGGTATTACGTAAAAGCTGGTATTTCTACAAATTCATTTACAGTCGAATCGCATGATGGTTCTGAGACCATCCCAAGTATGGGAATTAAAACACTTGACAAAATAGATAAATATGTGGTAGATGTACTCGGTAATTATCACCAAGTCAGTCGAGAACCTCGTTTGTCACTTCAATCAAAAGCAGAGTGATTGACAGCTTTTCTGCCTAAATGGTGGTAGAAAAGATTATGTCATGGAGGATTGTTAGTATTGCCGAGCGTTCGCATATCTCGGTGCAGAGAGCTCAGCTAGTAATCAAGCAATCGGCTGAGGAGTACCATGTCCCATTGGAAGACATTGGTGTTTTGTTGTTGGAAAACCATGCTACTACACTTTCAACTGCGCTTATGGCAGCTTGTGTAGAACATAAAGTAGCACTATATGTGTGTGATGAACGTCATCTGCCGTGCGGAGTGTTGTTGTCTTATCAACAACACTCACGCCAAAGCAAAGTGATTGGTGAGCAACTAAACTGGGGAGAGTCGTTCAAGAAACGTCTTTGGCAAAAGATTGTTCAACAAAAGATAAACAATCAACGTCTAGTACTCGAAGCTTACACAGGTTACCCTCAACCAGAGTTAGAACGCCATTGCGCAGAAGTGCGTTCTGGTGATACTTTGGGACGCGAAGCAACAGCAGCTCGACATTATTTTTCTAAACTTTTGCCGCCGGGTGTAACCAGAGGTAGTGACCATGTTATGAATCACGCCCTTAATTATGGTTACGCTATTGTTCGGGGAGTAGTCGCTCGCTCGTTAGCGGCATATGGTTTTGTCAACAGTATCGGCATTCAACATCGTAGCGAACTGGATAACCATGCCTTGGCAGACGATTTAATAGAACCCTACCGACCTTTTGTTGATAAATTGGTATTGCAACACATTACTCCCGGAGTTGAAGAGTTTGATCGGACTAAGCGAATTGAAATTCTTAAGGTACTGACTGCAACCACTCTAGTTGAAGGAAAAGAGCAGACTCTACAACGAGCGGTTGAACTAACCGCCCAAAGTCTTGTCACCGCTACCACCGAAAAAGACTCGGAACGACTGCTTTTGCCAGTGATAGCTTATGATTAAACGTTTTATGCGATTGGTAACAATGTTCGATCTTCCGACCGAAACAAAAAGTGATAAACGTCAATATATAGAGTTTCGTAATTTTTTGTTGCGAGACGGTTACGATATGGTACAGTTCTCTGTATACGTACGTTTGTGTCGTGATGGTGATACTGCCCGTAGACATATAGAACGTTTACGTAAGTATGCTCCCAACAGTGGTGCGGTGCGAATACTGTTGATAACTAATAAGCAGTACGCCGAAGCCATCATTGTTGCCGGCGAACGTAAGTCGCAAGAAAAACGCATAAATGATTCACAATTACTACTTTTTTAGATTTATTTTAATCTGCAAAAAACCCTTACAGTATTGTACTGTAAGGGTTTTTTGCAGATCGATTATACCATTACCTGATCTGTAGGGGAGCTATAACCGCTTTATCTGCTCTAAAGCGATTATATTATTATACCATTACCTGATCTGTAGGGGAGCTATAACCACGGATCTCCCAGAGAGCCGGATCCCATTATTATACCATTACCTGATCTGTAGGGGAGCTATAACTCTTTTGTGAGTCCTTCATCTTCTCCGAGAATTATACCATTACCTGATCTGTAGGGGAGCTATAACCCAGCAATCTCCCAAATCTCTTCGGTGAGATTATACCATTACCTGATCTGTAGGGGAGCTATAACAAATTATAAATGATTGAATCATCCCTGTCTATTATACCATTACCTGATCTGTAGGGGAGCTATAACCCGCATTGCCGCCGCCCTTTGACACTGACGATTATACCATTACCTGATCTGTAGGGGAGCTATAACTCAAGGTCGTACTAAACCGGGGAAAATTGTATTATACCATTACCTGATCTGTAGGGGAGCTATAACGTACAGATGGCACTATCAGGTCATCGTAAAATTATACCATTACCTGATCTG